>CAZDYS010000048.1:0-13882 GCA_964509445.1 uncultured Planctomycetaceae bacterium | reverse complement strand
CGGCAGCGAGCTGTTCGGACTCCTGGGCGGAGCGACGACCACGCAGGGCGACTGAAGCGCTCCGGACCGCCCGGCCGAGCTTGGGGTTCCGGAGAGCCGCATCCACCTTCGAAGGTGGACGGCCCGCCCGGCTCCGTCCCGTCCTCCGAGAGCGTGCTATCTTTCGGGTATGCGGCCCCTGGTCTCCGTTCCGTGCCGGCTCGCGCTGGCCTCCGCGCTGCTCCTCCTGGCCGGTGCGTGCCGGGAGGGGTCCTCGGAGTTCACGGTCACCACCGGGGGCGACTCCACGACGCCGGAGACGGAGAACGTCGTCCTGATCCTGGTCGACGACTGGGCGCTCTCCGACCTCGAGGCCGCGCGCACGGACGCCGCTCCGTGGAACGATCTCCTGGCGGTGGATTCGCTCGCGGCGGTGGGGCAGAGCTGGGACAACTTCTACGCCCAGCCGATCTGTAACCCGACGCGCGCCACGCTGATGTTCGGGCGCTACGTGGGCGCGAACCTGACCGGCGTCTGCAACCCGCCGACCGCGGAGACGCCGCGTCCCGGAGAGACCCTCGCGTCGATGTTCCGGGACGCCGGCTTCGCGACCGGCACGTTCGGCAAGTGGCACATCTCGCGCGATCCCGACCCTGGCGTGCCGTGGACCGAGGCTCCCGCCTCCTACGGCTTCGACGCCTGGCGCGCCTGGAACGCCAGCAACCTCAAGGGACACTGCGAGTCCAGCGGCTACGAGGACTGGCATCGCGTCGACGACGGGGTGGTCACGAGGAGCTCGGCCTACCACACCGAGGCGGTCGCGCTGGCGTTCCTCGACTGGTGGCAGGGGACTTCCGGCTCGCGCTTCGCCTACGTGAACTTCCAGGCGCCCCACGCGCCGATGCACCACCCGCCCGCGCACCTCTTGCCGACGGGCTATCCGCCGAGCACCAACGATCGCGAGCGCTACGAGGCCATGCTGGTCGCGCTCGACACCTTGCTCGCCTCGATGCTGGCCGTGATCGACCTCTCGGACACGGCCGTGTTCCTCCTGGGTGACAACGGCACGCCGCCGAACGCCCTGCGGGACGACCAGAGCCCCGGTCGCGTGAAGCGCAGCACGTTCGAGGACGGGGTGAACGTCCCGTTCGTCGTCGCGGGTCCCGGCATCTCCGTCGGGACCGTCGAGGCCCTCGGGCACGTCGTCGATCTGCCCGCGACCCTCGCGGCCCTCACCGGCGTCTCGCCGCCGACGAGCGCGTTCGCCGACTCCACGTCGCTCGCCCCGGTCCTGCAGGGGCGCGCCGAGCGTGTGCGCGAGCACCTCGTCTGCGACCGCCTGTCGCGCACGGTCACCCTGACGCCTTTCGGCGAGTTCCCGCTGCTCGACCGCACGACCTGCGTCGTGCTCGAGACGCCGCAGGGGCTGCTCAAGGGGGTGTTCGACCTCGAGGAGACCTACGACGTCCGCAACCGGGAGATCGTTCTGGAGGAGACGGAGCGCGTCTACGACCTGGCCGTGGATCCGCGCGAGGTCGCTCCACTCGGCGCCAGCGATCCGGTCCGTGCCGAGGACGTCGCGCGGCTCGAGGAGATCTGGCGCAGCACCCTGAACGGGGAGTAGGGGACCGGCTAGGTGCGACGGGGGTGTCTTCGACCTTCACCGCACCTTGCGCGAGCGTTCTCGAGGCGGCGAGGCGGACCAACGGCGCTAGCGGGAACTTATCGGTACGCCGCGGAGGAGGCGCAGTAGGTTGAGGCCTCGTGCTTCTCGTCCCTGATCCTCGCGCCTACGGATGAATCTCCTCACTCCGCCTCGACCCGCGGCTCTTTGGACTCGCCGCTCGGCGAACATCCTGTTCCTGCTGCTCCTGGGAGTGGCTGCCACGTCTCCCCTGCGCAAGCAGGTTGCCCATGGCGTCGTCTTCGAGGACCTCGATCAGGACGGCGTTCGCGACTCGGGGGAGCCCGGTCTGGCGGGCGTGCGCGTGTCTGACGGACGTACCGTCGTCCTCACCGATGCGGAGGGTCGGTGGTCTCTTCCCGTCGAGGAGGAAGCCGTCGTGTTCCTCACGAAGCCGAGCGGATTCCGAACGCCGCTCACGCAGAACATGCTGCCGCGCTTCTACTACCTTCATCGACCGTCCGGCTCTCCGCGCGGCATGCGGTATCCGGGGATCGAGCCGACAGGGCCGCTGCCGGCATCGATCGACTTTCCGCTGATTCGTAGCGAGGAGCCGAGCGTCTTCGAGGCCCTGCTCTTCGCAGATCCGCAACCCGCGAACGAGGCCGAACTCGACTACGTTCGTGAGGACGTCGTCAACGACCTCATCGGGACCGACGCGGCCTTCGGAATGACCTTGGGGGACATCCTGTTCGACGATCTGTCGCTGTTCCCTCGCTACATCCGGATGCTCGGGCGCATCGGCATTCCCTGGTACAACGTCCCCGGGAACCACGACATGAACTTCGAGGCGGAGGACGATCGTCACGCGCTCGAGACGTTCCAGGCCCACTTCGGCCCTCCCTACTATTCGTTCGAGATGGGCGACGCGTTGTTCATCGTACTCGACAACATCGCCTACCGCGGAACGGGGGCCAGCGATCCTGAGGACGCGAGCGGAAACGGGGGATACGACGCGAGGATCGGTCGACGTCAGATTCGCTGGCTCGCGGAAGAGCTTCGTCACGTCCCCGAGGAACAGCTGATCGTGCTCGCGATGCATGCGCCGCTTCTCACCGCGGGCGGCTACGGCACCGAAGACCTGACAGAGCTCCTCGCGCTGCTCGCGGGACGCCCGAACCTGTACGCGGTGGCGGGCCACACGCACACGACCGAGCACGTGTACCTGGGGGAAGAGGAGGGGTTCGCCGGCCCCGGGGCGTTCCACCACCACGTGCTCGCGACGGTCTCGGGTTCCTGGTGGAGCGGGCCCTTCGACGAGCGCGGCGTTCCCACGAGCGTCCAGCGCGACGGGACTCCCAACGGTTATCACGTGCTCGAGGTCGACGGCGCGCGGGCCAGCGTGCGCTTCCGAGCAGCCGGCAAGCCAGCGGACCACCAGATGCGCATCGCGTTCGAGCTCGACGGAGCCGACGCTGTAGCAGCTGAGGGCCGTCACGGAGAGCTCCTCGACGGACGCCTGGCGCTCGCGGAGGTTTCCCGGACCCGCCTCGTCGTGAACCTCTTCGACGGCGGACCGCGTTCGAAGGTGACGTTCCGGATCGGGGAGGGGGCGCCGATCGAGCTCGAGCGGATCGCGCGCAAGGACCCGCACGTGGAGGAGCTCTACCGTCGACACGAAAAGACGAAGAAGTCCTGGGTCGAGGCCGTCGTCTCGACACACCTGTTCCAGGCTCCTCTTCCGAAGCAGCTGGCAGTGGGAACCCATTCGCTCCACGTCCGCGCTCAGGACGAGTTCGGGCGCGTCCATCACGCGCACTGCGCGCTGGAGGTCGTGGGGGACTGAGCGGGGGCAAGGGGCCCGCCCACGATTTCCTCTGGCAGATGCAACGCGCGGCGGCTCGGCGAGCCTCCCAGAAGCATGCACGCCCGATCTCTGCTCGCTGCTCCCGCCGTTCGCCTCCTGCTCCTCTCCTTCACCGTCCCCTTCGCGACGGAGGCCCGCGGTTCGGCCCAGGAGGCCTCGACCGTGCGTCGGTTCGACGAGGACCAGGAGCTGGTGCCCTCGGGGAACCTGATCCCGCTCCTCGGCGATGGACTCTTCTCGGACGTCCTCACCGGCGCGGGGGCCTGGTGCGTCTACGCGGCCGAGGTCCCGGCGGACGCGGAGGTCCAGTTCTACGGCGCGCCGCTCGACGGAAGCTCGGCTCCGGTCCAGCTGACGGCCAAGCCCGCGGGCAGCTCCTTCGGGGACTTCGCGATCTCGCCGTCCGGCGACCGGTTCGTGTACTCGGAGTTCGTCGTCGGCGTCGGTTGGGACCTCTTCAGCGTCCCCGTCCAGGGCGGGCCCGTCACGCGGCTGGCCGGGCCGCTGCCGCTGGCGCCTCAGCCGTTCACGATCACGCCGGACTCGCTCCAGGTGATCGTCCGCGCCAACGTCCTCGCGCCCAGTCGCTACGAGCTCTTCCGCATCCCGATCGACGGAGGAACCCTCACGCGAATCAACGATCCGGGGCTGGCCGTAGGGGACGTCGGGACCGAGTGGACGGTCCGTGCGGACTCGAGTCTCGTGCTCTTCACGTCGGACCTCGAGACCGACTTCCTGTGGGAGCTCTACGTCGCTCCGCTGGACGGATCCACCGCTCCACAGAAGCTGAGTGGCCCCGCCATCGCCGGAACCCATGTCTTCGACGTCTCGATCACTCCCGATGGGCAGACGGTGCTCTACACCGCGAGCCATCAGGCCCCCTCGGGACGAGAGCTCTTCGCGGTTCCGATCGACGGGAGCGCATCGCCGATCGAGATCGGTGCCACAGCGCCGCTCCGGAGAGTGCTCTCGTTCCTCGCGACCGCGGACTCCAGCACCGTTCTCTTCCGCGCGGACCGCGCTTCACTGAACAACTTCGACCTCTGGCGCGTGCCCGTCGATGGGAGCCAGCTCCCGGTGGAGATCGACCCCGCTCCTCTCGGAGGCCGCATCGCCGAGTACGCGCTCAGCCCCGACGACTCCACCGTCGCCTTCGTGACGACGGACGGAAGGCTGGGGAGCATGCCGCTCTTCGGTACCTCAGCCGTGCCTCTGGACGACCCCGCGTCCAGCTCGCACGAGGGCGTGGAGGAGTTCGTGATCACGCCGGACTCGACGCGCGTCGTCTACCGTGGGGACGACCTCGTTCCGGATCGCACGGAGCTCTTCAGCGTGCCCCTCGACGGGAGCGGGTTGCCTGTTCGCGTGCACCGGGTCCCGGACGGACTCGGGAGCGTCACCGAGGACTGGGCGCTCACGGATGACGGGCAACACGTGCTGTACCGGGGCGATCTCCAGCAGGAGCGTCAGTTCGAGGTCTTCCGTTCGTCCGTGCTCGGTTTCGGAATCGACGACGTCGTCGTCCATCCGCCGCTGCCGAACCCCTCGCGTAGCGTGTTCCGCGCGCAGCGTTCGGTCGACGGCTCCTTCGTCACGTTTCTGGCCGACTACGCCGCGAACGGAGTCCCCGAGCTGTACAGCAAGCCGCTCGAGCCACTGCAGCTGGCCAGGAAGATCAGCCAGCAGCTGCCCTTGGTCTCCTCGACGAGCACGGCCAGCGGGTTCGAGGCCGGCGACGGCCGCCTCCTGAGCAGCCTGTTCTCGCCCCACTGGGGCCATCGCCTGTTCGTTCGCGACGTCGGGCTCGCGACCGCGCCGCGCCTGCTCACGCGGATGGAGGACGAAGAAGCGCAGCTGAGCGGCGCGCTGCGCGTGACGCGAGACCGGTCGCGCGCGTTCTACACGTGGCGCGAGTTCGCGGGCGCAACCTGCTGCGATCTGTTCTCCGTTCCGCTGGACGGCAGCACGGATCCAGTGCGGGTCACGACGGACCTGAGAACGTCGTCCGAGGATCTGCACTACGACGTCTCTCCGCTGAGCGACCAGGTCGTCTACGTCGAGGACGGCGGTCGCCGTCTGTTCGCAGCCCCGCTGGACGCGAGTGCAAGCCCTCGACTGCTCTTCACGTCCGCCGCGCCGGGCCAACCCCTGCGGCCCGGACCTCGGATCACCGAGGACGGTCTCCGCGCGGTGTTTCGCGTCGAGGTCTCGGGGCAGGAGCTGCTCTACGTCGTTCCGATCGACGGTAGCGGGCCCGAGACGCTCCTGAGCACGACGGTTCCTGCCGGAGAGACCGTCGAGTGGTTCACGCTCGCGCCGTCGGGCGCGGGCGTGTTCTACGCGCAGACGCGAGCGGCGGGTGGTTCGGATCTACTCGTCGTCGCGGAGGACGGGAGCGGCGTCCCCCAGCCGCTGACCGACACCGGTTCGTTCGTCTTCGACACCGCGCCCGATTCCTTCGAGCTGCTCCCGGACGGCAGCGGAGTCCTGTTTCGGAGCCTCGAGGATGGGAAGATCGAGCTGGTCCTCCAGTCCTTCGCGAGCGGTGCATCTCGCGTCGTCCTGAGCGAACCGGGCATCGGGTCCGTCGACACCTTCGCGTCCTCGCTCGCGGCGGGGGCGGCCTTCTTCGTCGCCGAGGCGTCGGGGAGCGGCGACGTCCTGGTGCGAGCAGAACTCGACGGCTCTTCGCCTCCGGTGATCCTGACGGCGGTCGATGCGAACGCGGGAGCGCCGGAGGTCACGCCCGACGGCGCCTGGGTCCTCTACCTCGCGGGTGGCGGCCTGTTCGGGGTCCCGAGCGACGGGAGCGGACCCGCGGTGCGCCTGAACGGTCCTCCCACGAGCAGCTTTGCGCGAGGGTTCGGGATCGACCCTGCCTCCGAGGCCGTTCTCTACTACCAGACGGACGCCTCTTTCCAGGGCGGTCTCTTTGCCGCGCCGCTCGACGGGAGTGTGCCGGCCGTCGCGTTCCACTGGGACAGGGCGGCCGGGGAATCGGTGCGGGACGACAGCTACGCCATCAGCTCGGACGGCCGCTTCGTCACGTTCCACCGGACCGCGCAGGGCGAGCATCGGGGGCTGTTCCTCTCCGAATGGAAGCCCAGCGCGAGCGCGGTCACGCCGGTTCGCGGGTCGTCCCTCGGAGGCACCGTCGTCACGGTCACGGGGAGTGGATTCGACCCGAGCACCACGGTCACGTTCGACGGCGTCCCCGCGACCACCCACACCTGGGTCAGCGCGAACGAGCTGCGCGTCGTCGCGCCGCCGTCCGCGGGAGGGGCCGTGCCGCCCCGAGGGACGCGGGCCCCGAAGCGTGCGCAGGTGCCCGCCCCGGAGCGCACGGTGGACGTCGTCGTGCACCGCGCGTTCTTCCGGTCCGAGCTTGTTCAGGCGTACACCTACGAGGCGCCCTGACGGAGTCGCCGGGAGGTTCTCGGGAAGGCGGTGGCAGGCCGCGGTGGGTTTCCACGCCAGAGAGGGGGACGGGAGTGCGTCGGCGCTCCCGCAGCTTCCCACGACTCTGCTTCGAGCAACCGCTCCCGAGACCATGAAGATCCGACCGCGCGGCCTCCGTCGCTCCCTCTTCCTGACCCTGCTCGCCGCCGCCTGTCACGCAGAGGCCGCTCCGGCCTCGGTGGACGCCTCGCACGACGACTCCACGGCCCAGGGGGCTCCCGGGGCGCGCGACGAGCCCCCGTCCCCCGGCGAGCGTCCGGCGCCGCCGCCGCTGCGGATCGAGCTGCCGCTCCCGAAGGCCGCCTTCGACCTGCCCGTCCTGCCCTACGACAAGGCCACGCTGGAGCACGTGCAGGAGCTCGACCGCATGATCACGCAGGCGCGCGATCTCGGTGCCGCCGTGGAGCAGTTCGAGGAGATGTTCCAGCGGCTCGAGGAGGCCTCCGAGACCTCGCTGAACGGAACGCACGAGGACCAGGTCCGCGCGCTGCTGCGGATCGTCGACGCCTTCGCGGAGTTCGACTCCATGGCGCCGTCCTTCGGCGAGCGCGCGGCCGCTCGCTTCAAGGCGAACACGCTCGGCGACGAGGACTTCCGTCGCAAGTACACCGAGGTCTACCGCGCGGCGGAGGAGGAGATCGACGCGGAGATCGAGGACGGTCCGACGCGTCGGCAGACCGGGGCGGCGCTGCGCAACGCCTACGGCGCCTCGCCGGGTTCGAACGTGGCCTTCCTCGACCGGCGTCTCGCGGAGAGCGTCGAGCTCGAGCGAGCGGTCCTCCGACGGGTCGTGAAGAGCGCCGAGACGGACCTGATGGTCGCCGACTACAAGAAGGGAAAGGACCTCGTGGACCTCTTGCGCGGCACGAGCAGCAAGCTGGAGCTCGCTGGTCGACTGGATCCCGGGAACGCCCAGGTGCAGGAGGCGCTCCGCAAGGTGCGCGACAAGGAGGCGAGCCGCGCGGCGGAGATCGCGGAGGCGCGGGCGGCCTACCGCTTCCCCGAACGCTTCTCGGGACCGAGCGTCCCGAGCGACGCGGCAGCGCTCGAGAAGCGGCTGCGCGAGCATCTCGAAGCCTCCGGCTACGACGTGCGCGCGATCGCGCTCGCGAGCGGCTGGATCGACGTGCACTCGGTCCTCGGGGTGCACCTCTACAGCCAGATCGACGCGTTCGTGGCCGTTCCCGCTGCAGGGGAGGAGGATGGAGTGCTCGACGTGCTCTACGTCACCGGGAAGACCGGCGGCACCGCTCGAGGAGCGGGCTTCGCGACCTACTCGGTCGGCAGCCTCGCGCAGATGCTCGCGGAGAATCTCTGAGGGATCGTCGAACCCAGGGAACCGCGAGCACCGAGCGCCGGCCACGGACGAGGTCCGTGGTCGGCGCGCTTCGTTCCGGGGTCGTCCGCGCGAGCGGAGTCGGGCGGCTCCGCTCTACCCGTGGTAGAAGTCCTCGCGCACGATCTTGCCGTCCTTCCAGCTCTGCAGCGCGACCTGCTTCTGCGTGAGGCGCTCTCCGCCCTTCGGCGTGAACTCGAAGGTCCACTCGATCGCGGCGTGGTCACCGGAGACGATGGTGCGCCCGACCGAGGCGCCGTGGAACTCGACGCCCTCGACGAAGGCGACCTCGTACTCGCGGCAGGCGTCGAAGCCGACGCGCTCGTCCGCGCCGTTCTCGCTCATCACGACGTCGGGGGCGTAGTAGGCGTCGAAGGTCTCGAGGATGCGGCCGCTCGAGATGCCGTCGATGACCGCCTGGACGTTGGATTCGTTGCTCATCGTCTTGCTTCCGTGCGTGGGGGAGTCGGTCCGAGAGCCTCGCTTCCTCCCTGGACGCGAGCTCTCTTGCGGGCGGATGCTAGCGATTGGCGGCGACCGCGAAGCCCTCGTTCCGGAAGCGATCGCTCGCGTCCGGGGGTCGGACTCGACGCCGCGGTTCAGCCCACGGCGGGGCGCCGCAGCTCGAACCACCAGACCCACAGGAAGCGCGCGACCGTGGCCAGGCCCGCGAGCGTGCCCGTCACGATCAGGGCCGGGCCGAGGCCCACGGAGACCATGCCGCGCGTGGCGCCGAAGAACGCGAGCAGGCTGACGGCGAACACCGCGAACCCGACGCGCTCCCAGCGGTCGAGGCGCGGTTCGGGGACCGGCTCGTGCAGCGGACGTCGCGTGAGCAGCGCGCGGAACCTGTGGAAGTCCCAGGCCACGAGGTAGACGACGGCGAGGAGCATCAACCCCGTGACGACCGGCGTTCCGCGGAACCCCATGCTGATCGTGATCACGAAGATGTTGATCATGATCGGCAGGAACAGCGCGGCGCCCAGGTGCGCGCAGGCCGGCAGGAGCAGGAGCACCGCCGCGAGGACCTGGCTCATCCCCAGGAAGCGCCAGTAGAGCCCGGTCTGGTACATCGCCTCGAAGAACGCGCCGACCGGGTGCTCGACGGAGATCGTCGTGAACCGCAGGCCGGCCAGCTTGACCATCCCGGTCGGCAGGAAGCCCGCGGCGAGCAGGATGCGCGTGAAGAGCGTGAACCGGTAGCAGAGCGAGCAGGAGCGAACCCACAGGAACGCGCGGTCGAGGAGCGGCATGCGAGGGTCTCGGTGGAGGAGGGGCGAGCTGCGTGCCGCTCTTTCGCCTCCTCTTCCCCGTCCGTTTCGAGGAACCGACCGATTCCGGTCGGACGACCCTAGATGTCCTGCTCCTCCGCCCAGTCGCGCAGCTGCTCGAGGACGACGAGCGCGGATCGACCGAACGCGGTGATCTCGTAGGCGACCGCGATCGGGCGGTCGCTCAGCACGTTCCGCCGGATCAGTCCCTGGGCCTCCAGCTCCTTGAGGCGCACGTTCACCATCTTGCGCGTGGCTCCGCCCACCAGGCGGGCCAGGTCGTTGAAGCGCACCGGTCCGTCCTGGAGGTGCCAGAGGATCGAGCCCTTCCACTTGCCGCCGATGAGGCGCATGCCGCGCTCAATGGGGCACGGTTCGAGGCAGGGAGCGACGTTCGCCTCCTTCGAGGAGGAGGAGCTGGAGCGGGGTTCGTGCGGCATGCCGTGGGATCCGGGGCAGCGGTCGGGTGGTATGAAAAAGGATACTGGTTTCTTTTCGTTCCTTCGGGCGTAGGTTGCGCGTTCTTCCGGACCGCCACGCCCTTCCCCGCCTCGAAGAGATGCAGAACGTCTTCCTCCTCAACGCCCACCAGCCTTACCCCTTCGCTCCCGGACGCCTGAACGGGTCGCTCTTCGCGCGCGCTGCGGAGCACCTGCAGCAGAAGGGCTACGAGCTCCGCACGACGACCATGCAGGACGACTGGGAGGTCGAGGAGGAGCTCGAGAAGCACACCTGGGCCGATGCGATCCTCGTGCAGAGCCCCGTCAACTGGATGGGCGTCTCCTGGAGCTTCAAGAAGTACATGGACCACGTCTACTCGGCCGGCATGGACGGGCGTCTGTGCGACGGGGACGGGCGAACCCGCAAGGACCCGTCGCGCCAGTACGGCGCGGGCGGCACCCGAGCGGGCACGAAGTACATGCTCTCGTTGACCTTCAACGCTCCCCGCGAGGCCTTCGACGACCCGGCCCAGACGTTCTTCGAGGGCAAGGGCGTGGACGATCTCCTCTGGCCGATGCACCTCAACTTCCGTTTCTTCGGGATGAGCGCGCTGCCCACGTTCGCGTGTCACGACGTGATGAAGAACCCTACGATCGAGCGCGACTTCGAGCGGTTCGAAGCCCATCTGAACGCGCACTTCCCCGGCCGCACCGCCGCTGTCTGACCCGGAGCCTCCCCATGACGATCCTCCCGCGTACTCCCGTGCCGCCGCTGGTCCTCGAGACCGTCGGTGGCCCGACCTTCGACCTCCAGGGGCGGTCGCCCGAACACTTCACCGTCCTGATCTTCTACCGCGGCTTCCACTGACCGATCTGCCGCAAGCAGCTCGTGGAGCTGGATCGGATGCTGGAGGACTTCACGCAGCGCGGCATCGACGTCGTCGCCGTGAGCAGCAACACGCGCGAGATCGCGGAGAAGACCGTGGAGACCTGGGGGATCGAGAAGCTCCCGGTCGCCTACGGACTGACGCTCGAGGACGCGGAGCGCTGGGGACTGTTCGTGTCCGCCGGGCTCAGCGACGCCGAGCCGGACCGCTTCACGGAGCCGGGGACGTTCCTCGTGCGCGCGAACGGCATGCTCTACGCGTCGATCGTGCAGACGATGCCGTTCACGCGTACGCCCGCGTCCAACCTGCTCAACTCGATGGAGTGGATCCTGCAGAACGACTACCCGGCCCGCGGCGAGGTCGGGTGATGGGCGCTCTGAGGAGATAGCTATGTCGCAATTGGGCCGGTGGCCTGGATTGCTAGCGCGGGCCTCCTGCGTTTGTTGGCGGCCACGGTCAGGGTTGTTCTAAGTCAAGCTGCTGTCGGGATTTGTTCGCTTGCTCAGGGCGTAATAGCAACGCTCCGCTCTCTTGATTTGAGGATGTGCCTTGCGGAGCATCCGGATCGGAGCGCGTAACCTTGGATCCCAATCAGCAGCAGACGAATCTAGAGCCACGAGACCCGACAGCACGCCAGGAAGATCCTGTAGTGCTCAACGAGCCTGTGCATCCCGGAACGACCGATGACTTCATCAAGCTGGTCAAGAGTGATAGCCGGGTTGTCAATGCGCGAGTCGAGCTCGAACTCAGCTCCATCGGCCACAGGCAGCAGATGGAGGAGTCGAGAGCTCGCTTGGCTCGGATCGGAGTTGCGCTCCGGTTCATCACGCTGCGAGCCGTCGGAACCCTTTTCACTGCAGCCGGGGCCGTAGAGTGCGTGAACCCCGGGATGCTTCCCGTGGAAGGGAAGGATGGGGCCTATCTACTCGGCGGGGGAATCGCTCTGCTCAGTGGAGGGGCGGTGGACTGGTTGATCAAGAAGATCACTGAGCCTACGGAGGATCGATGAACGCTGCTTATCTGGTCCTAGGGGTCATCATGCCTGTCGGGCTCGCCGTCGTAGGTACTCTCCGGTTGCTCGCAGAGGATCGGCACCTTCAAGGAGTTTCCGGGCGCAAGAAGCCAGGCTCAATCAAGGCCGAGCTTCAACGACGCGCAGTGGCAAAGGCTCTGGCCTGGAGGATCATCCTCGGGGCCGCCCTCATTTGCGTCTCATTGATTCTCTACCGACTACCATGGAAGCTGTCAGCATTCGTAGCTGGCCTAACGACCGTCGTCGGCTACTGGTCCCTCTTGACTGCGACCTGGTCGAGTCCATCGGCACGGCTAGAGGCCGAGGACGCTGCTCACCGCTTCTCAGGGGCTATTGAGGAGGAGGAAGAGGAGAGATTCATCTTCAAACCCGAACCGCCGCGCGAACAGCGGACGGTTCAAGCGAACTCCGCCACGGACCTTGTGGGCGCGAGCAGGATGAGCCGCAGCGGCTAGGTCTTGGGACGCGGAGAGCAGTAGGTCCGCGAGCGGCGGCTTGGTGAGGCCTACTCGCTCAGGGACTGCCAGATGACCTGACGGATCTGCCAGCGTCCGTCGACCTTGGCGAGGTTCATGTAGTCGACGCCCCAGGCCGCGGTGAGCTTGGCCACCGCGATCTGGTCGAGCACGTCGAGCACGACGACCTCCTTGGGCGAGCTCTCGTCCGCGCGGGACCCGTCGGCGTTCCAGCTACCGGCCAGGTCGTGCAGCGCCTCGAAGGTCATCGGCATGCCCTGGTAGGGGTCGCTGGCCGACTCGCGCCAGAAGCCGAACTTGGCGAGCTCGGGGTGGACGCTGCGCGCGATGCGTTCGGGTTGGGCCTCGTAGATACCCTCGACGTAGTCGAGCACGGCGCGCTCGACGGCAGCGCGGTCCTCGGCCGTTCCGAGGGAGCGTCGGGCGTCGTCCGAAGAGGCTTCGGGCGCGGCGCAGGAGACGGCGAACAGGGACGCGAGCGCGAGGAGGAGAGAGAGCTTCATCGTGCGAAGGGGAGGGTGTCGGGATCGGGGAACCCGAACACCCTAGCGATCGACGACGGCCGTGCGAGGGCCCCGAACGCCTCTCGAACGCGGAGGGGCCTTCCTCCGCCTCGTCAGGAGCCGAGCGTGAGGTCCTGCGCGTTGGAGAGCGCGTAGGGCGTGACGCCGAAGACGTGGGCGGCCTGCGTGTAGACCGTCATGCCCGCCAGCGCGAGGTCGCTCGGGAGCGTCGCGGTCCAGCTCGCCACCGGACCGGCGGCCAGCGGGAGAGTGAACACGCGCGGGCCTCCGACCAGCAGCACTTGGCCGCCGGCCAGCGGGACGCTCACGGGGCTCGTGAAGCCCAGGATCTGCGCGTGGCTGTGACCCGTCGTCCCGGCCAGGTCGACCGTCGCGCTCCAGCTCGCGCCGAGGACCGGGTCGCCGGCCGCGTAGCTCAACGGGTTCGCGCCGCCGTTGCGCGTCGCAACGAGCGCGGCGTTGATCGTCTCGAATCCGTTCACGAGCGCCGTCACGTGGCCCACGCGGCCGTCGCTGACGAAGCCGCCGGCTCCGCTGACGGTGTCGTCGTTGATGAACAGGAGCGTGGTCTCGTAGGTCGTCTCCGGCTGCAGCGTTCCAGAAGAGAGGACGGCCGACGTCGCACCGCCGGCGACCTCCTCCGCGAACACCTCGTTGTCGATCGAGGTGTCGTAGACCTGGAAGACCGTGGAGCCGCCGGAGGTCACGAACGGACCCGGGTCGTTCCAGGTGATCGTCGTCGGAGCGGTCGTCGACACGCCGGGGAGTCCGCTCCACACGGAGCCCGTGAAGTAGGGGATCGCGGGATACTCCTCCGGGCCGATCAGGAAGCTCTGGGTCACCGTGCCGAGGGTCCCGCCGGACAGGGTGAGCGTGTAGGTCGTGTTGCTCGGGAAGAGGGCGTTCATCGCTGCGAGGCCCGGGAACTCGAGCGTGGCCTCCCAGTCCTCCTGGTCCTGCTGCAGCGCGAGGGGGCTCGGGAGTCC
>CAZDYS010000047.1:0-13948 GCA_964509445.1 uncultured Planctomycetaceae bacterium | reverse complement strand
ATCGCCGCCGGCCTCCTGCAGCCGATCTTCCAGGGCGGGCGCCTGCGCGCGAACGTCGACGCGTCCGAGGCGCGCCTCCGCGCCGCGGCGGAGGACTACGCGGGTGCGCTGCTGCGCGCCTTCACGGAGGTGGAGACGCTCCTCTCGGTCGAGGACGCGCTGCTCGAGCGGACGCGTGGCCTCGAGCGCGCGACCACCAGCGCGAACCGCGCCAGCGAGCTCGCCGCCAATCGCTACGCGAACGGACTCGCCGACCTGAACACTCTCCTCGACGCCCAGCGGACCGCGCTCGACGTCGAGAGCCGCTTCCTGGAAGCACGCCTGGCCCACCTCGAGGCCCGCGTCGACCTCTACCTCGCCCTCGGCGGAGGACTCGAATGAAGCTCCTGTTGCAGATCCTGTTGCCCCTCGTCGTGATCGCCGCCGGAGTGGCGGCGGCCGCCGGGCTGGTGGCCTCCCGCGCCGTGATCCAGCCCGAGACGCCGGAGGTCGTGCCGCCCCTGGTGGAGACCGTCTCCGCGAGCCGAGACTCGGTGACGCTCTACGTGCACACGCACGGAACCGTCGTCCCGCGGACCGAGAGCCGGCTGGCGAGCGAGGTCGTCGGACGCGTCCAGGCCGTGTCCGAGGACTGGGTCGACGGCGGGTTCTTCGAGGCCGGCGACGTGCTCGTCGAGCTCGACGCCACGGACTACCTGGTCTCGCTGCGAGACGCCGAGCAGCGCGTCGCCCAGGCGATCCTGCGCGTGGAGCAGGAGGAGGCGGACGCGAAGGTCGCGCGCGAGGACTGGATCCAGATGCACGGCGACGCGCCGGCCCCCGCGCTGGTGGTCCGCGAGCCGCAGCTGCGCGAGGCCCGTGCCGCCCTGGAAGCCGCGCGCGCGTCCCGCGAGAAGGCGCAGCGTGACGTCGACCGCTGCCGCGTGCTGGCTCCCTACGCGGGTCGGGTCCGGACGCGCATGGTCGACGTCGGCACGGTGGTCCAGCCGGGGACCGAGCTCGGGCGCATCTACGGGACCGACGCCGTCGAGGTGCGCCTGCCGCTGCCCGACGCCGAGCTCGAGTTCCTCGACCTGCCCCTGTCCTGGTCCGGCGAGGACGACGAGGAGCTGGCTCCGCGCGTCGAGCTCGCGACGGAGTTCGCCGGTCGAAAGCACCGCTGGGAAGGGACGATCGTTCGCACCGAGGGCGAGCTCGCGCCGGACAGCCGCATGGTCGTCGCGGTCGCGCGCGTCCCCGACCCCTACGGGCGCGACGAGATCACCGACCGTCCGCCGCTCGCCCCCGGGATGTTCGTCGAGGCGACGATCGAGGGAGTGCAGATCGACGATGCGGTCGCGCTACCGCGCTCCGCCCTGCGCAGCGGGAACCGGGTGAACGTCCTGGAGGACGATCGCCTCGCGGTGCGCACGGTCGACGTGCTCCGCAGCGAAGCCGACCGCGTGCTGCTCCGCAGCGGCGTGGTTCCGGGCGACTCGATCGTCGTGACGCCCCTCGAGATGCCGGTCGACGGAATGCGCCTGCGCCAGGAGGAGAACGAGTGAAGTCCATCGCCGCCTGGTTCGCGCAGAACCCCGTCGCCGCGAACATCCTGCTCCTGTTGATCACGGCCGCGGGCGTCATGTCCGCCCTGACGATCAAGATGGAGAACTTCCCGGAGTTCTCGCTCGACCGCGTGATGGTCCGCGTCCTCTACCCGGGCGCTGCACCGGAGGAGGTCGAGGAGTCGATCTGCATCCCCATCGAGGAGGAAGTCCACGGCATCGAGGGCGTGAAGACGGTCACCTCGTCGGCCGCCGAGGGCAGCGGCGCCGTCACGATCGAGGTGAAGGGCGGCGAGGACGCCCGCCGGATCCTCGAGGACGTCAAGACGCGCGTCGACGCGATCGACACGTTCCCCGAGGAGGCCGAGAAGCCGGTCATCGAGGAGCTCCTGATGCGGCAGCAGGTGATCAACGTCGCGATCTTCGGCGAGACCGAGGAGCGCACGCTGAAGGTCATCGGCGAGCGCATCCGGGACGACGTGAACGCGCTCGAGGGCGTCACCCAGGTCGAGCTCGCGAGCGCCCGCGCCTACGAGATCTCGATCGAGGTGTCCGAGTTCGACCTGCGCAAGCTGGGGCTGACCTTCGACGAGGTCGCCGACGCGGTACGGCGCTCGTCGCTCGACCTGTCCGGCGGCTCGCTCAAGACCGAGGGCGGGGAGATCCTGCTGCGCACCGTCGGCCAGGCCTACGTCGGTTCGGAGTTCGAGGAGATCGTGGTGCGCACGCGCCCGGACGGGACGCGCATCCTCCTGCGGGACGTCGCGACCGTGGTCGACGGCTTCGCGGACACGGACCAGGACGCGCGCTTCAACGGCGAGCCCGTGGTCCTCCTGCAGGTCTACCAGGTGGGTGACGAGAGCGCGCTGGAGATCAGCTCCATCGTGCACGACTACATCGAGCGCACGCGCCCCACGCTTCCGGCGGGCATCCAGATCGAGCCCTGGCAGGACAAGGCGAAGATGCTCGAGAGCCGCCTCTCGCTGCTCGTGCGGAACGGACTGCAGGGGCTGGTCCTGGTCTTCATCGTGCTCACCCTCTTCCTGCGCTTCCGCCTGTCGTTCTGGGTGACGCTGGGGATCCCGCTGTCGTTCCTGGGGGCCCTGATGGTGATGCCCTGGTTCGACCAGTCGATCAACATGCTCTCGCTGTTCGCCTTCATCCTGGTGCTGGGCATCGTCGTCGACGACGCGATCGTGGTCGGCGAGAACATCTACAAGGAACAGGAGGAAGGGAACGAGGGGGTGAAGGGCGCGATCCGCGGCGTGCAGGGCGTCGCGGTCCCGGTGATCTTCGCCGTCTTGACGACGATCGCGGCCTTCCTGCCGATGGTCGGCCTGCCGGGCATCACCGGGAAGTTCTTCGCGGTGATCCCGCTCGCGGTGATCCCCGCACTGTTCTTCTCGCTCGTGGAGTCGCAGCTGATCCTCCCGGCCCACCTCTCCCACTCCGGCGGCTGGACCGATCGCATCGCGCGCATCCCTCCGTTCTCCTGGTGGACCGCGTTCCAGACGCGCGTCGCGAACGGGCTCACCTCGTTCATCCAGGACGTCTACCGCCCGGCGCTCGAGACCGTGCTGCGCTGGCGCTACCTGACGGTCGCCACCGGGCTCTCGCTGCTCGTGGTCTGCGCCGGCGTCGCCGGCGGCGGACTGGTCAAGTTCGTGTTCTTCCCGGACATCGGCGGCGACGTCGTGGCCGCCGAGCTGACCATGCCGGAGGGGACCTCCGCCTGGGTCACCGAGCGCGCCGTGCGCCAGATCGAGGAGGCCGCGGAGGAGCTGCGGATCGAGCTCGAGGAGGAGGGAGCACCCGTCATCCGCCACTTCATGGCGGCCGTCGGGGAGCAGCCCTACGCCGCCCAGCAGCTCGGACCCGGTTCCGGCGAGCCCAACATCGCGCCGCACTACGGCGAGGTCGTGCTCGAGCTGGTCCCCTCCGAGGAGCGGACGATCACCAGTGAGGAGGTGGCCCGCCGCTGGCGCGAGCTGTGCGGCCCCGTGCCCGGCGTGTCGCAGCTCGCGTTCAACTCCGCGCTCATGTCCGCGGGCGACCCCGTGAACATCCAGCTCACCGGTCGCAACGTGGACGCGCTGCGCTCCGCGGCCGACGAGGTCAAGGCACGCCTCGCGACCTATCCGGGCGTGTTCGACGTCTCGCACACGTTCCGCGGCGGCAAGGAGGAGCTGGTCCTCGACCTCGAACCCGGAGCCGAGGCGCTCGGCGTCACGCGGCTCGACCTCGGGCGTCAAGTTCGCCAGGGCTTCTACGGCGAGGAGGCGCAGCGCATCCAGCGCGGCCGCGACGAGGTCAAGGTGATGGTGCGCTACCCGGAGGAGGACCGCAGCCGGCTGTTCGGTCTCGAGTCCATGCGCGTCCGCACGCGCAACGGGAGCGAAGTACCGCTGAGCGCCGTCGCCACCGCGACGCAGCGTCAGGGCTACACGACCATCAACCGGCGCGACCGCATGCGCACGGTCAACATCTCCTCCAACGTCGACCTGTCGATCGCCAACCCGAACGAGATCCTCGACGGAGTCGCGCGTGACGTGATGCCTGGGCTGATGGACCGCTACCCCGCGCTCTCCTACACGTTCGAGGGGCAGTCCAGCGACCAGGCCGAGACGGGCCAGGCGATGGCGCGCTGGTTCCTGATCGCGCTGCTCGGCATCTACGGCCTGATGGCGATCCCGTTCCGCTCCTACCTGCAGCCCGTCATCGTGATGATCGCGATCCCCTTCGGGTTCGTCGGAGCGCTGGCCGGCCACCTGATGATGGGGATCGACCTGTCGATGCTCTCCGTCCTGGGGCTCGTGGCCCTGGCCGGCGTCGTCGTCAACGACAGCCTCGTCATGGTCGACTACGTGAACCAGAAGCGCGCCGAGGGCATGAGTACGCGCCTGGCCGCGCGCGCCGCCGGTGTCGCGCGGTTCCGGCCGATCCTCCTGACCTCGCTCACGACGTTCGTGGGACTGCTCCCGCTGCTCCTCGAGAAGAGCGTCCAGGCGCAGTTCCTGGTCCCGATGGCGGTCTCGCTCGCCTTCGGAGTCCTCTTCACGACCTTCGTGACCCTCTTGATCGTGCCGTCGGTCTACATGATCCTCGACGACGTCGGGCGCGCCTGGAGCTGGCTCTACGGCTCCTCGCACGAGACGCGCGCCGAGACCGCCTGAGCCCCCCACGGAGCCCGAACGCCATGAGCAAGTCCGACCGCGACGTCGAGAAGTCCTACTCCCACGCCGAGTTCGCCGCGAAGCTGCGTCGCCTGGCCGACTCCGTCGAGAGCGGGGAGAACTTCGAGATCCAGGTCGCCGGCGAGCGCATCTACGTGCCCGACCGCGCCGTGTTCACAATCGAGCACGAGCGCGGCGAGGGAACCGAGGAGCTCGAGTTCCAGGTGACCTGGTCCGTCGAGGCGACGGACTGAATCAGCGCTGCGCCCGCCGCTTGTCGCGGACCGAGCGCAGCGCGCGGGAGATCCGGAGCACGCGTCTCCAGGCCTCGTCGGGCTCCAGCCCGATCGGGAGCTGCGCGAGGTAGCGGTCGAACGGTCCGCGCAGCCACTCCTCGCCCTCCAGCTTGAAGACGAGGCGCGCCCACTGCCGCAGCCGCAGGCGACGCGCGCGCAAGAGGTGCGCGCCCGAACGAACCGCGTCGAGGTCGAGGAGCCACCACCGCGTGCCGTCCCAGCGAAGGTTGCCGGGATGGAGATCGCCGTGGTGCACACCGGCTCCGTGCATGCGGACGAGGTAGTCCGCGAGCGCGTCGATCGCGCGCGGGTCGACGCGCATCTCCTTGAGATCGGCGCCGTCGACGAAGCGCGTCACCAGGAGGCCGCGACGGTCCGGACCGCAGCCGTCGACGGACACGACCGGTTCGGGGACCGGCAGCCACGCCAGCTCGGCGTGTCGCCGTCCCGAGCGTCGCGCCGCGGACGTGCGCAGGGCGAGGGGCCAGGCCGCGGGCGGGAAGAACTTGACGAGGTGGTCGCCGTGCCGGAACACGTCGTTCGCCTTCAGGACCTGACCGTCCTCGACCGTCCCCGCCTCCGCCCAGCCGGCGAACAGGGCCAGCTCCTCGTCCGACAGGCTGCGCCAGGCGTCTCCTCGCGCCGGCCCGAGGCGCAGGGGTCGACGCAAGAAGGCGGGGTCTCGGCTCGCAGGCATCGCGCGGGAGGCTAGCAGAAGGGCCGCGGCGGGGCGCGCCCCGTCCCTCACTCCGCGTCCGGGGTCGCCTGCGGCGCGCCGGCGAGGACGACGGGCGTGAAGCGCCGCTCGGCGCGCGCCCCGGCCTCGAGGTCCAACAGGCGCGCGTCGGCACCGGGCTCCAGCGTGAGCTCGAGGTCCACGACCTCGGACTGCACGCGCTGCGTCGGCGAACGGTAGTCGAGCTTCACGCCGAGCACGTGCCGACCGGGCGGCATCGCGAGGCGGTAGTAGACCCCGGCCTCCTCGGCCGCGTGGTCGCTGGGCTCCCCGTTCACGAGAACGACCCGGATCTGATAGCTGACCCAGAGCGTCGCGAGCTCGACCTCCTCGACCTCGTCGTCCCCCACCAGGATCCGCTCCGGCCCCGCCTCCAGCGGGACGGAGGGCTGGAACTGGCAGCCGAACAGCAGGGTGGCGGCGAGGAGACGGGGGAGGTGCTTCACGTGATGCGGCGCGCGGCGAGCCCCAAGCATACGACGCCGAAGCCCACGAGCACCTGCAGCGGCAGCGCCACGTCCGCGACGCCGGCGCCGTGCAGCATCGTGTCCAGGTAGGCGCGCTGACCCCAGTACAGGGGCGAGACGACCGCCGCGTCCTGCAGGAACGCGGGCATGATGAAGTGCGGGATCATCACGCCGCCGAGGACCGACAGCACGATGACCGAGGTCGCTCCGAACGCGGCCGCCTGCTCCGGCGTCCTCGTGAAGGCGGCGACCAGGAGGCCGTAGGAGGTGGCCGCGAAGGCGGCCACGAGAGTGATCGGGACGAGCACGTGCGGCTTCGGCCCGAGCTCCAGCTTCAGGTCGGAGAACTCCGGGACCAGGTAGAGCCCGACCAGCACCATCGTCGAGAACTGCAGCGCGCCCACCAGCAGGTAGGGCAACAGCTTCCCGCCGAGGATCGCGGCGCGCGAGACCGTGAGCGTGCGCAGCCGGCGCAAGGTCCCCTCGGCGCGCTCGCGATGGAGCGCGCTCGAGAGCGGCACGACGATGAAGAACATCGCGAACAGCGACCAGCCCGGCACGTTCTGCTGCAGGGGACTGGGGAGCGTGATCTTCCCGCCCTCGTCTCTCGCGGCGACCAGGAACAGGTCGTCGTCCCAGGCGATCCGCGGCGCGCTGCGGTCGCGGGTGGCCGCGGCCTCGCTGCTGGCGCGCTGGATCAGCTCGTCGAGCTCCGCGCGTTCCTCCGGCGTCAGGGCGTCGGTCTCCTCCGGATCGACGCCGATCAGCTCGGTCGTCACCGGCGCGCTCTTCCGCTCGGTCTCCTGCCAGCGCGCGTCCTCCGGGTCCGCGGCGCGGCCCTCGAGCTCGGCGCGTGCACGCTCCGCCTCCGCACGCGCGGCCTTCTCCGCGAGCGCGGCGGCGGCGAACTCCTCGACCTCCTCGCGCGAGCCCTCGAGCTGGACCGCGGTCGACTCCAGCTGACCGATCGCCTCCTCCAGGTGCCCGGCCAGGCGCTCGACGTGCCCCGCCATCTCCTCCAGCTCCGAGCCGAGCACTCCTGCCGTCCGGACCATCTGGTCCTGGACCACGCGCGCGCAGCAGAGCGTCAGCGTGATCTGCACGACCGACCGGTAGGAGGCGTCGAGCGTCGGAGACACGGACCACTCGAGGCGCTCGGCGTCGAGCAGCTCCTCGCCGGAACTCTGGACGAGCTCCTCGATCCCGTCCGAGAAGCCGCGCGGGACGCGCACGTAGGCGCGCACCTCGTCGAGGCGGTAGAGCTCCTGCAGGGAGGCCCCCGTCGGCAGGTCGATCAGCTTCACGCCGGGCGTCTCCTGCAGGTAGCGCACCAGGCTGTCCGCGTGCTCGCCCTCGTCCTCGACCACCAGGGCCAGATCGAGGTCCAGCGTAGTCAGCTTCGCGTAGACGTCGCTCAGCGCGAGCGACAGCAGGAAGACGAACACCGCGGGCATCACGAACAGGAGCACGGTGGCCTGGCGGTCGCGCGCCAGGACGCGCAGCTCCTTGCGAAACAGGAGCAAGACGTGCGAGAGGAACCGCATCAGGAGGCGCCCCGCCGCGTCAGCTCGAGGAAGCGCTCCTCGAGCGTGGGTTGGAAGGACTCGCAGGCGGTCAGCTCGCCGCCGTCCGCCAACCGCGCGATCTCCTCCATCAAGCGGGGCAGGTCGTTGCCCGCGAGCTCGACGGTCTCCTCGTCCACGCAGCGCGCCTTCCAGTTCCGCTCCTGCAAGCTCGCCGCGAGCTCCTCCGGCCGCGCCACGCGCAGGCGGAAGGTGTGCGCGTGCAGCTCGCCGGCGACGATCGCGCGCGTGGGCCCCGCGGTCAGGACGCGCCCGCGATCCAGCACGATCACGTCGTCGCAGAGCCGCTCGACCTCCTCCATGTAGTGCGTCGTGTAGAGGATCGTCGTACCGGCGGCGCGCAGCTCACGCAGGGTGTCGAAGATGGCGAGGCGCGAGGGCATGTCCACGCCGACGGTCGGCTCGTCCAGGACCAGGAGCCGGGGCCGGTGCACCAGCGCGACCGCGAGGTTGAGCCTGCGCTTCATGCCACCCGAGAACGCCTCGGCGCGCTTCTTCCCGGCCTCCTGCAGACGTGCGGTCTCCAGGCAGCGTTCGACGCGCTGCGCGAGCTCCGCGCCCCGCAGTCCCGCGACGCGGCCGAAGAGGGTGAGGTTCTCGCGCGCGTCGAGCGAGCCGTAGATCGCGAGCTCCTGGGGACACAGCCCGATCGAGCGCCGCACGGCGGCCTTCCGGTTCGACTCGCCGAACACCAGGATCTCGCCGCCCTGACCGTCGAGGAGTCCCGAGAGCACGCTCACGAAGGTCGTCTTGCCGGCGCCGTTGGGCCCGAGCAGGCCGGTGATCGATCCCTCGCGGACCGTCATCGTCAGGCGGTCCAGAGCCGGTCGCGGAGCAGCGCGGTGGCGATACAGCACCTCGCTCGCCTCGATCGCGTAGCGCTGGCGCTTCACGACGCGGCCGGGAGGTGGGAGCCCAGGAAGCGGAACACCTCCTCTTCCTTCGCGGCGCACTCCTCGAGGATGGCCGCCGCTTCTCCGAGGTTCTCGCCGGCCGGCGCGGGGTCCTTGATGATGCGCGCGCTGGTGAGCGCGAAGCCCGAGCGCCACAGGTCGCCGATCTCCGTCATCTTCTGGGACGCGTCGAGGAACGGCTGGTGCGCGAGGTGCTCGCCGGCCTCCTGCAGGAACGCCGCGTACATGAAGCGGAAGCCCGCGCCCCCGGTGCCGACCTCCTCCTGCATCCGCACGACGTGACCCAGGAGGAGCTTGCGGCGCTTGGGATCGGCCACCTTCGTGCCCCACCCGCGCACGTGCCGTGCGAGCCGGCGGATGCCACGGACGCCCAAGATCGAGAGCGGTGCGCGCATGCGCTTCACCGTGTCCTGGACCGCCGCGCGGATCGCCGGGCGCAGGTCGGGCTCCGAGGGAGCCGAGCGCACGTAGTAGAGCCCGCCGCGGGGAGCCAGCACGCCCTTCGCGAAGCGGGAACGCGTGAGCGCGTGCGCGTCGATCGAGACGGGCTCGGCCAGCACCGGATCCGAGAGCCGGTAGACGTCGCCCTCCCGCTCGAGCGCGATCAGGTTGTGCCCGTTGAACTGCGACCGGAACTCCCGCGGAAAGTAGGACAGCCAGAACATGTTGGTCCGCAGACCGACCGGAACGGACCGCGCCAGGAGCTCGTCGAGCTCGCGCTCGCCCTTCTTCTGACTGACGTAGGTGCGCGCCTCGGTCTCGACCCCGAGCCGCTTGCAGGCCTGCCCGAAGATGACGCCGGGATAGGCGCGAAAGCTGATCAGCGGGAAGCCCATGATCCGCACGAGCGGCGGATAGAAGAAGAAGATGCCGCTGCCGAGGCCGAACACCATCGCCTCCGAGATGGTCAGTCCGGCGTGGTGCAGCAGCGCGGAGGTGACGCCGCTCTCGCAGTGCCCCGCGTGCTGGTGGCGAAACTCAGTCATCGGAGTCCTGCAGGAACACGTGCCGGGGCCCCTCCGCCACGCGCGCGAGCTCCTCGACCGGCATGTCGAGCACCGCCGCGTAGCGCGCCAGCCAGGCGTCCGAGAGCTTCTCGAAGACGCGCGGCTTCAGGTGGCGCTTGACGCGCCAGGCGGCGACGCCGAGGTGCTGGGCGCACAGCTTCGGCGTCATCATGTGCGTCGCGAGGTGGTAGGCCAGTGGTGCGAGCTCGCCCTGCGCGACGCGCTGCCGCACGTCCTCCACCTCTTCCTCGAGCTGCAGCAGCGCCTGCTCGGTGACCACCTTCTCCGTGTCCCAGCCACGGCTGGCGGCGATCACGTAGTTGCCGTCCTCGTCGACCGCGTAGCAGGCGCGCTGGATGCCGCGGTAGAACGAGGTCGTGTCCTGCGGAACGTCCCTCTCGCGCACGGGTCTCAGCCCTCCGGCTCGACGACCGTCATCAGGAGGTAGCCGACCGAGAAGCGGGCGCTCTCCGGCACGAGCCCGAAGATGCGCTGACCGGGCTGCAGCTCGCCCGAGCGCAGGAGCTCGTCGAGCATCACGTAGATCGCCGCCGAGCCGACGTTCCCGCGCGTCGTGAGGTTCGCGGCCCAGCGCTCGAACGGGATCTCGAAGCCCTCTCCGCGGAAGCGGTCGTAGACCTCCTGGCGGAAGTACTCCGAGGAGTAGTGCGGCAGGAACCAGTCGATCTCCTCCGCGCGGACCGGGTTCCGCTCCAGCACGGTGCGCAGGCCGCGGCTCAGGAGGCTCGGGCCGACCTGACGGCCGAGCAAGCGCGCGTCCTGCGTGAAGTTCATCATCCCCGAGGCGAGCGCCTGGTCGACGGTCTCGGCTTGCAGCCAGCCGCGCATCGAGCCGTCGTCCTGCTTCTTCGCGCCCCAGTACATGCACGTCTCGAGCTCGTTGGCGAACGAGACCGTGTCGATCCAGTCGAGGCGCAGGGACAGGCGATCCGGATGGGGTGCGTCGGTGAGCCAGACCGCTCCCGCGGCGTCCGACAGCATCCAGCGCAGGAAGTCCTGGCCGAACGCGAAGATCGGATCCTCCTGCAGCTTCTCCACGGGCGTCTCCCCGTCGGGGAAGCTCTGTGCGCGCATGACCGCCGACGTCAGCTCGGAGCCCGTCGCGAGCGCGTGCTTCGCGCCGCCGGCGACGCTCAGTGCCGCGTACTTCCAGGAGGTGAGGCCGGCGAGACAGGCGCCGCTGGTCGCGACGACCTCGCAGGGCGCGCAGCCCAGCTCGCCGTGCAGCATCGACGCCTGGTTCGGCATGAGCTGGTCCGGCGTGGTCGTCCCGCAGGCGATCAGGTCGAGCGCGTCGAGGTCGAGGCCGTAGGTCGCGACGAGGTTGCGGACGGCTTCCGCCGTCAGCTGCGTGTTCGAGTGGCTCGGCTGCTTCGTCTCCGGATCGATCGCGTAGTGCCGCGAGCGGATGCCGTTGCTCTTGAGGATCTTGCGGCGAGCGCGCGAAGGCTCTCCGCCGATGCGCCCGAGGACGTCCTCGATGCGCTCGTTGTCGACCGGCTCGTTGGGAAAGAACGAGCCGGTGCCGTGGCAGTAGACGGATGCGAACTGGGTCATGGCGACGCGGACGGTCTCACTCTCCCGAGGGCGCCATCAGGCGGGCCGTGTAGGCCCGCAGGGGAGCGCGCAGGAACGGGTAGAGCAGAAGGCGCACCACGATAGACAAGGGGATGAGGATCAGGACGACCAGCAGGAGGTTTGTTGTGAACACACGCAGCAGGAACGCGCGCAGAAGCCCCCCCGGCGGCCCCGCCCAGCGGGTGATCCGCGACCAGGGCGCGAACAGCGTCCGCCCCATCAGCTCGGGGATCACGAACTTGCGGTCGATCCGTACGGCCCCGAGTCCGGTCAAGAGCGGCCGGACCGGCGTCTCCCCGATCCGGTCCCGCTGCTCGGTCAGCGCGCGGCCGAAGCGCTCCACGGCGGCCACCTCCTCCTCGCTGACGCCGGCCGGCGGGAACTTCCAGAACGCGTCCTTCTTGCCGGTGAACATCCAGCGCGGCGTGGTCACGAAGGTCGCCCAGGCCGGCCCCTGGTCCACGACCGCCACGTTGTCCTGGTGGTGCGCGCCGAGCTCCGCGAGGCGGGTCTTCACCTGCTCGGAGGCCTGGTGCCACATGTTGCGGCAGGCGATCAGCGTGACCACCGGCTTGCCCGCCAGCACGCGCGCCTCGTCGGACGCCAGGAAGGCCTGGATCGGCGGAGCCGGCGCGAGGTACCAGACCGTGTAGGCCAGGACGACCAGGTCGTAGCTCGCGTCCGGGTCGATTCCCGTCGGCTCCAGCTCGGGGACGATTCCGAGCACCGTCTCGGGGAACGTGTCGATGAAGTCGCCGAAGCTCCACGGGAACGGATACGGCTCCCGCGGACGCAGACAGACGGTCTCGACCTCGAAGTGCTCCGGGTCGAGCCCGCGCAGGAACGAGGCGAGCACGCCACTGAGCTGACCGGTCTGCGAGTAGTGCAGAGCGAGCACGCGCTTCTTCACGAGCGATCCTCCAGGCTGGTGCGCACGGCGCCGTCTCCCGCCTGCGGTCGATCGAGGACCAACCAGGCCGCCGCGCCTCCGGCGGCGAGGGCGGTCGAGAGCACGCGGCGCGGCTGCTCCGGCGAGCGACGCGGAGCCAGCTCGAGCGCGGGGTCGATCGCGCGCTCTTCCCCGCCGGCCCCCGCACGCGAGAGGTCGGCCGGGAACAGCGCCGCCACCGTAGTGAGGAGGTTCGCTCCGCCGAACTCGCCGAACGGTCCCTTGGGACACAGGAGCTCGGGGACCTCCGCTCCCCCGAAGAAGCGGCGCAGCACGCCGGCCTCGAGCGCGTCGCCGTCGACGCTTCCGGATGCCGTGCTCACGACGCGGTCGATCGAGGCGGGCGTCACGTCGTGACGTGCGAGCCCGCGCTCGAGGGACGCGCCCAGCGCACGCGCGCCGGTGCCCCACCCGATCGGACAGGCGCTGGGGTCGTTCGCCCGCACCCCGGCCGCGACGCGCCCGTACACGCGCGCTCCACGACGGCGCGCGGACTCCTCGTCCTCCAGCACGAGGACGGTCGCCCCCTCCGCCGGCACGAAACCGGAACGCTCGGCCGCGAACGGCCGCCCCCGGTCGGCCAGGGCGCCGAAGCGAGCGAGCGCCGCGTGGAGGACCGGCGCGATCTCGTTCACGAAGCCGGTGACGACGCGGTCGCAGCGACCCGTGGCGACCAGCTGCGCCCCTCCCTGCACGGCGAGCAGGCCGGAGGCCTGGTACTGCATCACGGTCTGGTTGGGGCCGCGGGCACCGAACGCCACGGCGATCTGGCCGGTGGGCGCGTTCGCGCCGCTGTCGATGAACTGGAACGGGGGCGCCGCCTCGGGGCCCGAGGCGAGCACCGCGTCGAACAGACGCTGTGCGAAGGAGGTGCCGAAGCCGACGCCCAGGCTGACGCCGGTCCGCACGCCTCCGAAGGCCTCCGCCTCCCAGCCGGCGTCCTCGAGCGCCATGCGCGCGCAGGCCACCGCGAAGCGCGAGGCGGGGCTCATCCGGCGCGCGGACCGGCCCGGCAGCCACGGCGCGAGCTCCTCCGCCCGGCAGCGGTGCACGCTGCGCGGGTCCTCGGGACGATGGAAGCCGTCCTGGTCGTCGATGGCCGTGGGCGCCGGGCCGCCGGCCTCCAGCGCGGCGAGGAACGCCCCCACGCCGGCGCCGAAGCTGCCGCAGGTCCCCAGTCCGGTGAGCACGACCGGCCGCATCACGCCGTCTCCTCCCCCCGCTCCAGCACGAGCGCCGCGTTCGCTCCCCCGAACGCGAGGTTGAGCGAGACCGCGACGGCCGCGTCGCGCAGCGTGCGCGGAGCCCCGGTCACGAGGTCGATCGGCGCCGAGGACACCAGCTCCGCGTCCGCCGGCCCTGCCGTCGGATGGAGGGAGCCGCGAGCGAGCCCGCGCAGACTGGCGATCGCCTCGACCGCTCCACAGGCGCCGAGCAAGTGGCCGATCGCCCCCTTGAGGGAGGTGACCGGCAGCGCGCCGGGTCCGAACAGGCTCGCGAGCGCACAGGCCTCGGCCGAGTCGTTGTGCGGGGTCCCGGTGCCGTGGGCGTGCACGAAGTCGACCTCTGCCGCGGCCCGCCCGGCGTCCTCGAGCGCGGCCTGCACGGCGAGCGCGGCCCCGCGGCCCTCGGCGTCCGGAGCGGTCATGTGGGCGGCATCGCAGGACTCTCCGGCGCCCG
>CAZDYS010000046.1:0-13956 GCA_964509445.1 uncultured Planctomycetaceae bacterium | reverse complement strand
GCGACCGCGACAGCTCGTAGTGATAGGTCAGCTCCTCCGGCTCCGCAGCGAGGAAGCCGCGGTAGGCCCGGATCGCCCCTTCGAAGTCCTCGATTCGGGGGAGGAGGGCAGCGCGCAGCACTTGGATGCTCTTGGAGTCGTTCTCGCGCAGCACGATGTCGAGGTGGGCGACGGCGTCCAGGTAGGAGGAACGTGACACGGCGAGGGACGCACGGAACAGCTCCCGGGGGGCCGTGGGAAGCTCCTCCTCGGTGCTCGCGTTCAGTTGCTCTTCGAGCTGTTGAAACTCATGGGCCGTCAAGAGAGCCGCGAGCTCCCGCATGCGGTCCGGGTCTCCCTTGAAGTTGTGGTCCGTGAAGTGGAACACCTTCGTCAGGTCTTCGAGGCGGCGCACACCCTTCGAGCTGGTCTCGGCTGCGGACCAAGCCGCGAGCACCTCCGGCTCGCGGTAGGCACGCTCGAAGGCCTGACGCTCGGACTGCAGGGACTTTTCGATCAAACCCTCGATCCACGAGGTCTGGCCAATGCCGCGAATCTCGAGGCTCTCGAAGGTCGGACGTCCCCCCGCGAAGGAGACGAATCCGAACTGTCCGAGCTCACCGGACTCGTTCTTGCCCTTCAGGATGCGGCGACCGTTCAACTTGACCTGGACATCTTTCTCGGACACCGAGATCTCGAGCCGGTCGGTGCGGAGTTCTTTGCTCTTCTTGCGCTCCTTGGGTTCGGTCGAGTCGACGATCTTCGCGTCGCGCTTCTGGAAGCGCGTCAGCACGTGCGGCCTGAGGAAGATCGATCCCTCCTTGTTCTCGCCGAGCGTCACCCGATAGCAGTTTCCACCATCGACGCCCACCAGCACCATCGGCATGGCCTCGGGATACGCCTCGATCTCGATCGTGTACCTGCCGGCCATCTGCATCGGGTGCAGGTACAGGGCCCACTCGGGGGCGTCCGTCTCCTTCAACTCGAAATCCAGGAGACTGCTGTTGTCGTAGACGAGCTTGAACTTCCCCCCAAAGCGGTCGTAGGTCTTCAGCTCTCCGCTGACGATCTCGTTCTCGTCCGGTCGTTCGTGCGCACTCCAGAACGCTGCGTCGCGTAGGCGTTGTCGGATGTCGGGTAGGTGCATCCGCACGTAGCGCTGTCCTTCGTGCTCGCGCAGGAGGCGGAGCAGGTCTTTCTCGACCGACTCCCATCGCGTCCCGCGGTTCGACGTCAAGAGCTTCTGGAGTTCGGTCGTGAACGCGGCCTCGGAGGCGGGCGACTCTTGGGGGCAGGCGATCAGGAGCGAAGCAAGGGCGAGCGTGGCAAGCATGGTTCTCTAGAGAATAGCGACGAGGAGCTTCCCCTAGAGGCGGGCGACCCGTTCCGGCATCTGCATTCGACGCCCAGACGGCCTGCACCGCGTGGCCTTCGCGAAGCACGGCGTCGCGTTCTCGGCCGAGGAGCGCGCCCGCTGGCGAGCCGCCCTGGC
Source organism: uncultured Planctomycetaceae bacterium (assembly GCA_964509445.1). Classification (GTDB taxonomy): domain Bacteria; phylum Planctomycetota; class UBA1135; order UBA1135; genus CAZDYS01. Next base: position 12,485 of record CAZDYS010000046.1, on the reverse strand, counting down.
GGGGGCGGAGGTCGTCAAGGAGGGCGAGCCCGTGGCCCTCGACGCGGACTGAACGTCGGCGGGCCCGGGAAAGAACGAGCCCGCGCGCCTCAGGGAGCGGAGGTCTCTCCCAGGATCCCGTCCAGCTCGCCGATCAGGCCGGGGAGGTACGACAGGTCGAGGGAGAGCAGGAAGACGTGCTCCTGATGGTGGGGATCGGGCGTGATCTCGATGCGCATCTCCAGATGGCCGGCGGCATCGGTCTCGTGCATCTCGATCTCGAGTTCGGGCTCCACCGTGTGGAGCGAGGCGGAGTCCGTCTGCCCTTCGAGCATGCGTGCGCAGCCGTCGCGCCAGGCTCGCAGGGCGCGGACGGTCAGGAGAGATCCGGACGTCCGGACCCTCGCGCTCTCCGCCTCGACCTGAACCGTCACGTCGAGCCAGTCGTCTTCCTCCGCACCGGTCGAACCGTGGAGCGGGCGTTCGTGCACCCACAGCTGGAGGCCCGAGAGGGACAGAGCCGGTTGTCCGAGTTCACGCCAGGCCATGAGCCCGAGGATGCCATCCCGGCGGGACGGTCCCGACGGGATTCCGTCGGGAGCGCGTGGTTCTCGCCGCGGGCGGGCGTCCGTTCGGGACGCGACTCCGTAGTCTGCTGTCGGGAGGGAAGCGACGTCCGAGCGAAGCGTCTCGGCCCCCGGCGATCTCCAACGACGCCCCATGACGAACACGAACCCCGACACGACCGCCACGAGCCCCTTCCCGTTCGACAACACCTACGCGCGCGAGCTTCCCGAGGCGGAGGGCTTCTGGGTCGCGACGCGACCGGCGCACGCGCCGGAGCCGCGGATGGTGGCGTTCAACCGCGAGCTGGCGGCGGAGCTCGGCCTCGACGCGGACCGGCTCGACGGGGAAGAGGGCACGCGCTGGTTCGCGGGCGCGGAACTCCCGCCCGGCGCTCAGCCCCTGGCCCAGGTCTACGCCGGGCACCAGTTCGGCGGCTTCGTGCACCGGCTCGGGGACGGGCGCGCGCTGCTCTTGGGCGAGGTGATCGACCGAACGGGCGCGCGGCGCGACGTCCAGCTCAAGGGCTCCGGTCCGACCCTCTACTCGCGCGGAGGCGACGGGCTCGCGGGCCTCGGTCCCGTGCTGCGCGAGTACCTCCTGGGCGAAGCGATGCACGCGCTCGGCATTCCGACCACGCGCGCGCTCGCCGCGGTCACGACCGGCGGCACCGTCTACCGCGAGACGCCGAGTCCCGGTGCGGTGCTCACGCGCGTCGCCGCGAGCCACCTGCGCGTCGGGACGTTCCAGTACTTCGCGGCTCGCGGCGAGGTCGCGCAGGTGAAGCGCCTGGCGGACTACGCGATCGCCCGGCACGACCCGGAGCTGGCGCAGGACGAGCGGCCGGTCCTGCGGCTCCTCGAGGCGGTCTGCGCGCGTCAGGCCTCCCTGGTCGCGCGCTGGATGCACGTGGGGTTCGTCCACGGCGTGATGAACACCGACAACACGACGATCAGCGGGGAGACGATCGACTACGGCCCCTGCGCGTTCATGGACCGCTTCGACCCCGCGACGGTCTTCAGCTCGATCGACCACATGGGCCGCTACGCCTACGGCCGCCAGCCGGAGATCGCGATGTGGAACCTGGCGCGGTTCGCGGAGACGCTGCTGCCGCTGCTCGACGAGGACGAGGACCGCGCGGTCGAGGCGGCGACGGAGGCGGTGACCACGTTCGGCCCGCGGTTCGAGGCCAGCTACCAGCGCGGCATGCGCGCCAAGCTCGGGCTGGAGACGGAGCGGGAGGGGGACGCGGCACTCGGCCAGGAATTGCTCGGCTGCCTGCACGACGCCGAGGTCGATTTCACGCAGGCGTTCCGCAGCCTCGCCCCGGCGGCGGCAGGGCATGCGGAGGAGCTCCGCGCGCTGTTCGCGTGCACGCAGCGGCTGGACGTCTGGCTCGACGCCTGGAAGGCGCGCCTCGCGCTGGAGGAGAGGTCCGCCGAAGCGCGCACCGAGGCGATGCAGCGCACGAACCCGGTCTACGTCCCGCGCAACCACAAGGTGGAGGAGGCGCTCGAGGCGGCCGTGGAGCGGGGCGACACCGGCCCGTTCCACGCGCTGCACGAGGTGCTCCGGCGTCCGTTCGAAGAGCAGCCGGGTCGCGAGGCCTACGCCGAGCCGGCGCCCGAGGGCGGAAAGCCCTACATGACGTTCTGCGGGACGTAGCTCACGCGTCCGCGCCGAGGCGCAGGACGGCGAGCACCGGCCGGTGGTCCGAGACGACGGGCTCGTCGAGCACGTCGACCGACAGCACCTCGAACCGGTCCGCCGGGCGGAACAGCACGAAGTCGATCTCCATGCGCGGGTCGGTGGCGGAGTACGTCATGCGGTCCTCGCCCTTGTCCGTCGGCTGCCAGTGCTCCTCGACGAGCTCCATCACCGCAGATCCGGGCTCCGAGTTGAAGTCGCCCGCGAGCAGCATCGGCGCCGTCTCCTCCCGGTAGAGCGCGACCAGCTCGCGTGCCTGGGCCAGGCGCTCCTCCTCCGTCGCGTAGAGGTGCACGTTGCAGAGGACCAGCTCCTCGCCGCCGGGAAGCTGCACGCGCGCGTCCAGCGCCGTGCGCGGCTCCGCGCCGTCCGGGAGCGGATGGTTGCGCGACGCCACGATCGGGTAGCGGGACAGGAGGCCCATCCCGTAGTGGCCTCCCTGGTAGCGCATGAATGCGCCGAAGCGGTGGTGGAGGCCGGTCTGCTCTCCGAGGAACGCCATCTGGTCCAGGCGCCCCGACCGCTCGACGCCGCGGTCGATCTCCTGCAGCACCACGAGGTCGGGGTCGAGGTTCCGGATCCGCTCGGCGGCCCGCGCGAGGTCGACCCGGTCGTCGTTGCCGCGCCCGTGCTTGACGTTGTAGCTGAGGACGCGGAGCTCGAGGAGCGAGGGGGCCGGAGCCGGAGGAGCCGCGCAGGCGACGGCGGAGAGGCTCGCCAGGAAGAGGAGGAGGGTGCGCATGGGGGACGACCCTAGCCGGCGGCTCCGACGCGGTCGAGCCGGCCCGGGATCGAGGGGTTCGTCCCTCGAGAGTCGCCCGGCCTTTCCGTCAGCCGGTCTCCGAGAGACCGCCGATTGCGCCACGACCGTGATCCGCGCTCCGTCGCGAAGCCGGGCCGAGGTCTTTCCGGAGATTCCCCGTGAATCCGCTCCGCGCTTGGCCCCTTCCGGTCTCGCCGCCACGGAACGCGCAGGTAGCCATCCCTGCCCAGGCACATCCAGAAGGATCCACTCGGAGGAAGAACGATGCCCTGTTTCCAATCCCCATCCAGCATCACGGCTCGGACGGTCGCCCCTCTCTCTCTCGCCACTCTCGCTCTGCTGGCCTCGTGCTCGCCCGGACCGGGACCGGAGGAGGAGCGCTCCGTAGAGCTCACGTCCTCGGTCGCCTCCGTGGCCGAGGGAACCTCGGTGGACCTCGTCCTGCGTCTTTCGCGCGAGCTCGAGGAAGACCTGGTCCTCCGAGTCCGACCGAGCGGCGCATCCTCTGCAGACGTGGAGCTGGCGCCCGAGGTCTCGATCCCGGCCGGCTCCATGGAAGCGACGGTGGAACTGGTCGTTCTCGATGACGGCCGCTACGAGGGAGACGAGAAGGTCGTTCTGTCGGTGGAGAAGGCCGGGGTGTCGGACGTCCGCTTCGAGACCAGCGAGCTCGAGATCCTCCTGCTCGACGCTCAGGAACCGCCTGCGGTCTCGTTCGACGTCGGCTCCAGTACGGCAGCCGAGGGAGAGAGCGCGCTGGCCCTGAAGGTGCTCTCCTCGGTGCTCTCCGACCTCCCGGTCACTGCGCGTGTCGCAGTGGCCGGAGGAACGGCTGCGCCGGAGGACTACCTGCTCACGGCAGAAGATGTCGTGATCGTTCCGGGAGAGTCCTCCGCGACCGTGACCTTGACCGCTCTCGACGACGGCGTCGACGAGGGACGCGAGGATCTCGTCCTGACGCTGGTCGACATCCAGGGCGGACAGCCTGGACTCCGGCTTCAACACACCGTCGAGATCGACGATCCCGTGCGCCCGACGTTCCCCGATGGCCTCGTGTACACGAACGTCGAGACCGGCGCAGGTCGTGGCCTCTACGAGACGGACCCGGCAGGGTCGGGGACGCGCAGGCTCGTCGATGCCCCTGACTTCGGGGACGTTCGGCAGTTCGAGTTCTCTCCGGACGGTGAGTGGATCGCCATGCTCGCCGACCTGAACCAGGACGAGTCCGTCGAACTGTCCGTCGTGGGAAGAGACGGTGGAGCTCCGATCGTGCTCTCCGTCCCGCTGGGAAGTGACGAGGTCCGGATCTCCGACTTCGCCTGGGCCCCGAGCTCCGACTTCATCGCCTACCGCATCACGGGGCTGTTCCTGGGAGACCTGTTCGTGACGGACCTTGCTGGCCAGAACGTGCAGCTCGACGACCGACGCACGAAAGCGAGCGGAATCGCCCTCGACTACGCGTGGTCCCCGTCGGGTTCTTCCGAGCGCATCGCGTTCCTCTCCAGCGCGAACCTCTTCACCTGTACGCCTCTCGGACAAGACTTGCGTTGCCTGACCGAGGATCAGGGGACCTTGGAGTTCGCCTGGAACGCAGCGGGGACCCATGTCGCCTACATCGAGGCGCTGGATCGGAAGCACCTGGCCGTCTCCGACGCGCACGGACTCGAGCAGCGGATCCTGACCACCGGGATTCGTTCCACGGGGGACGTCGAGCGCTTCTGGTGGTCGCCCACGGACGACAGACTCGCCTTTGCAGGCGACTACGCGACCTGGACCGAGGAGCTGTTCGCCGTGAACGCAACCGGCGGGGACGTCGTCGAGCTCTCCGATCCGAACCTGACGGAGCGCGTGTACGAGGTCGCTTGGTCGCCGGACGGGCAGTTCGTGGCCTACATCGCCGAAGAGGGGTCGATCGAGGGAGAGGACGTCCTGCTCGTCCGCCCGGACGGCACCGGCCGTCGACTCGCGGCGTCCGAGGTGCTCGATGAGGGTCCCGGCTTGCTGACCTGGTCTCCGAACTCCAGTGCACTCGTGTTCTGGCGGGACGACGAGCTCATCGCGGCGTATGCCGACGGCTCGCCCGAGCGGTTGCTCTCCAGCTTCTACGACGTGTCGGTCGCGCGATTCGTCTGGTCGCATGCTGGCGATCGAGTCCTGTTCCGCAGCGACCGCAACCTGGGCTTCGAGACGCGGCTGTTCGCTGCATCGCTCACGGGCGAGGAGCCCGTGCAGCTCTCGAACGAGGACGTCGCCCCCCGGCTCACGAGTTATCGCTGGTCTGCGGACGACCGCTACGTCGCCTACCGACGCAGCGATGCGCGAGCAGATCGCCGGCTCTACCTGGCCGAGTCCCTGCTCGACAGCTCCGGATTCGAGGTCTCACGGGACGGAGAGCGCGACGTGAGCGCCTTCGTCTGGCGCCCCTAGAGACCTCGCGATGAAGAGCTCGACCTCCAGGTGGAGCTCGCCGCGCCGTCCCTCATGTCCTTGTCCGCCCTCGTGGCCATCCCTACCCCTTTCCAGAAACGAAGGAGAATCTCATGAACCTCATTCAGAAGCCCTGGTTGCGTGCCGCCCTGGCCGTGGCCGCTCTCTTCGCCAACGACATTCACGCCAACCCCCAAGCTCAGGACAAGGCCGACTTCGTCTTCGTTATCGACCGGTCCGACTCCATGGGCCCTTACATCGATGGCATCCGTGGCGGCCTGGGGCAGTTCGCGCTCGACCTTCAAGGGGAGAGCATCGACGCGCGGTTCGGGCTCGTCGTCTACGGTGCGCCCCGAATCGGAACCGGGCAAGGAGCTCCCGGTCGCACCCTGCTCTCGCTGGACTTCACGTCCGATGCGAACGAGTTCATCGCCGCGCTCCAGAGCATCACGATCCTGTCTCAGAGCGAGGGTCGGATGGAAGCCGGCCTCGAGGCGATCCGCATGGCCTTGGGCGCCTCTTCGGTGCCTCTGAGCGGTGGAGATGGTGTCCTCGATTTCCGTCCCGACGCCCTGAAGAACATCGTGCTCGTCACGGACGAGAACTCCGACCTCCCGACCCACGCGGCGAACCGTGCTACGAATGCGTCTGGTGCCGTGCAGGCTGGCAACGTGCCGAATGCTCCGCTGCCCGAGTTGTGGCAGGCCGAGGTCGATCTCACGGCTCGAGCGCTGATCGACGCGGGTGCGTTCGTGAACATGTTGATTCGAACGACCGGAACGGGAACCAAGAGCGCGACCCACCAGTACGGAGACTGGTTCGCGGACCCGGACTACAAGAACCCCGTGGCCTACGACCGGGCGAGTACGCTCGACAACCTTCGTGCAGCCGGCCTCGGAGAGTCGCTCCAGGCCCAGGTCCTCGAGGCCGGGTTGGTCGGACGGACCTTCGACATCCGCCGGACCAGCGGCACCGGTACTCCGAGTTGCCCCTCCGGACCCGACTACGTCTCCCTGTTCTTCGAAGCCAAGCTAGAAGAGGTCGTCAACCCCTGTGAGGGAGCCGCGTCGCTCTCTTCCTACGGCGCCGGAACTCCGAATGCGGCAGGTGTCGTTCCGTCCCTGTCCTTCTCCGCCGAGCCGCGCCAGGGGGCCACGGTTCAGGCCGTCGTCACGAGCTCGGCGAACCATCCGACCCATGGCTGCTTGTTGGTCGGGACGCGCAGCGACAGTCGGCCCTTCTACGGCGTCGAGCTTCTCGTCGGGGACCACGAGGCTTATCCGATGAACTTCCCCGCAGCAGGAGCCTCTGCCGTTCAGCTCTGGGAAGTGCCCACGGGGCTGGATACCTGCGGCATGGAGTACTACGTCCAAGCCGTGCTGATCGACGGGGGTCGAGTCGTCGCGACGTCCGGCGTCCTCGCGATCATCGGAAACTGAGGGGAGGCGGAGTCACGTAGAGACGGCCCGCGCTCGTGGAGAGCGCGGGCCGTCTTGGATTCTCGCCTCCCCGGAGATCCTCCCGCCCCGACGCGGGAGGGCTCTCCGCACGCCTAGCTGCCCTGGACGGTGAGCTCGTAGTCCGTGTCCGCGTCGAACGCGAGGACGACGAGGTAGAGCGTGTCGCCGTTCGACGCGGCGAACGTCCCGGTCTCGGTCGCACCGGCGGCACCGGCCTCGAAGCGCGCCTGCACCGTGCCGTCCGCGGAGGTCACCCACAGGTCGACATCGCTGCCCCCGGAGCTCGGCTTCACGGAGAGTTGCAGGGTCGCGTCCTGCGTCATCTTCAGCTCGTAGGAGTCGAACTGGTCAACGCCCAGGCCCGCGATGCGGCCGGTCGCCGCGAGGGTCGTGGTGCGGTCCACGTCCCCGAGCGGGTTGGCGTTGCCGAGCACGTCGTTCGGCTCCATCTCCGCGACCGTTCCTGCGGGGTTCGTGGTGGAGTTGCCGCCGCCGCCGCCGCTGCAGGCGATCGACGGGAGCGTCGCGAGGGCGAGGAGCAGCGTGGACGAGACGAGGGAGCGTCGGAGGTTCATGGCGGTCTAGCGGGGGAAGTAGGCGAGGAGGACGTCGGGGATGCGTTCGCGGGCGACGGTGGCGAGCTCGCGGAAGAGGGTCGTGGCGGGGCCGTCGTCGACGAGCGCGCGTTCCCAGCGCCAGGTCCGTTCGTCGGCGTTCGCGTCGAGGCGCGCACGCACCTCGCGGAGGCCGAAGTCGTCGACCGCGTCGGGTCTCGTCTCGTCGGACAGGGAGGCGAGCGCGCCGGACAGCGGACTGCTGGCCAGGCGCTCGATCGCCTCGGCGGGGAGCAGGACGGAGCGCGACTCCGGCGTTCCGTCGACAGGGGCGCGCGTGACGGTGAGGCGCGTGCCCTCGTCGTCGCGACGCAGCTCGATGGTCTCGGTCGGTGCGCTCGGCTTGCCGGGCGTGATCGACGCGACCAGGAGAACGGGGAGCACGGTGACGTCGACCGGCGCGTCGGACGACGCCGCCGGATTCCCCATGTCCACGGGGTCCACCGGGACGTTCGGGCCGCAGCTCGCGGAGAGCACCAGCCCCCCCCAGAGCAGTCCCGCGAACAGCCGGGCTCGACCCGGCGCGCGTGTCCGCCTCCCCGGGAGAGGGGCGCGCGGGAAGCCCGCGTCCCTTCGTCGTGTGTCGGTCGTCATCGGTTCACTCGACCGCCAGCTTGCCCTTGAAGCAACCGCCCGCGTTGTTCGAGTCCCGCAGGACGAGGCGATAGGCCCCGGCTGCCGGCAGCGGCACGTTCTCCAGCAGGATGGCGTCCGTTCCACCGGCGATCGTCAAGAGCTCGTCCGTCCCGTCCGGGTGCTGCAGGTGCACCTCGAGGAACGTCGGGCCGACGAAGGCGGGCTCCGTGAGGGACCCCATGGGCTTGAGGAACAGCCGCTCGATCTCGGTCGGGGCCGCCACGTCGAACTCATGCACCGCGACGCCGTTCGCGTCGAGGCAGTCGGAGACCTTTCCGCCGCCCGCGGCGAGCGGGCGGATCTCGTCGAAGTCACGCACGAACAGGCCGTTGACGAGGCTGGCGGTCTCGGCGTCCGTCTGCAGGATCACCGTGCGGAACGCGAGGTCGGCCTCGACGCGGGCGTAGACGGTGCAGACCGCCATGTCGGGCGCGATCACGTCGACGTTCAGCACGTCGATGCCCGCTCCGAAGTCGGCGCTGGTCGTCCCGTTCAGGAAGTTCACGGCTTCCCCGGTGACCGTCACGTCGATCGTCGTGCCGCGGGCGATCTCCGCCGGCGCGAGGGCGACGAGCTTCGGGAACGCGGTGAGGGCGGAGCTCACGAGGATCGCCTGGTTCTTGAACTCGAAGCCCGAGCCCGTGCGGATCACCGGCGAGATCCAGCCGATGGCCGCGTCGTCCGCGACCGTGACGGAGACGACCAGTTCGGTCGTCGAGATCGCGTCCACGTCGTTCACCACGAGGTCCGCTCCGAGCTCGACCGTCGTGGTCGCGTCCCAGGAAGTGGCGGCACCCAGGAAGGTCAGCTCGAGCGTCTCTCCCTGGGAGACGCGATCGGGGCTCACGCTGAGGATCGTCGCGCCGAAGGGGGCGGGCTCGACGCTCAGCGAGCCCACGCCGCGTGCGAGCTCGGTGTTCCCACCGACGCTCGTCTCCATGATCGGGTCGATGCGCACCTGGGGCGCTCCCACGTCCACGCTGATCCGCGCGACGGCGGTCGTGGCGGAGGTGACGGTCAGGGAGTCGACCGTCAGGCCCATCGCGGGCGCGCCGGTGTCGGTCTCCTCGAACCGCAGCGTGCTGGAGCCACGCCAGTTCGTCTGGTTGCCACTCAGGTTGATCTCCGAGGTCGTGCCGGCCGGCAGGCTGTTCGGCGCGGACACGACGATCGCGGGCTGCACCGAACCGGCCATGATGTTGAACAGCGCCGCGGTGTAGGCCGCCGCGTCGAAGCTCTGCTGCCAGGAGAAGGCTCCGCCGCTCTGCAGCGAGATCGTCGAGAACATCTCGGTCTTGTTCTCGAGGAACGCGAACGGATCGATGCTTGCGGCGATCGAGTAGCCCGTCAGGGACGAGCTGCTGCTGGTGACCTGAACCGCGTAGACGCCGTCGGTCGCGGCCACGAACGGAACCACGTCCGCGCGGCCGCTGTAGATGAAGACGTCGTTGACGTAGGAGCCCGCGGGATCGCGCACCGTGACGGAGGCCGACCCGAAGGTCGCGTTGTCGTGCTGCGCGCGCACGCTGATCTGGTCGCCGGCGAGCACCTCGAAGGTGAAGAAGTCACCGGGCTCGCGGTTCGAGACGATCCCGGTGATCGGGTCGCCCCCGAGGGCGAGCGGCGTTCCGGACTCGGCGGTGTCGCCGTAGTCGTCGATCGCGTCCTGGCTCGTGTCGTCCATCGGCCCCTGGTCGGGCGCGTCCTGGCCATCGCCCGGCTTGCCGAGCGCGCCCACGTCCCCGAGCTCGGGAGCCCAGCCCTGGCTGAGGTCGGACGGGTCCTGGTCGCCGAAACGGCCGGAAGCCGCCGGTTCCCGCGCCTCGCCGCAGCCCTGCGTGAGCATGGTGTGGACCGTGATGCGCTTCGCGTTCAGGAGCGAGATCAGCGCGCCGATGTCGACGCCGGGCTGAGACGGTGCATCGGTCGCGAACAGGATGATGCTGTCCGGAGAGATCGCGTCGGCGGCGAACTTCAGCGCCTGGGCGCCGTACTCGTGGCAGTCCCCGCCACCGCTCGCGAAGAGCGCGGCGACGGCGGAGCGCACCGCGTCGAGGTTGTTCGAGGTCAGCCGCTCGACGACGCTGTCCTTGAAGGACACCACCTGGATCACCGGCGGCGTCTCGTCCGGACCGAGCAGCGAGTCGAGCAGGTCGATGAAGCTCTGCAGCGCCGCCTTCACCGCGTCGATCTCCCCGCTCATGCTCGCGGTGTCGTCGATCACGAAGGCGATGCGGATGCCGCCCCCGATCGTGCGCGAGGCGCTCCAGTAGTAGGCCTCCGTGCCCGCAGGCGTGGGGCGGCTGGCGTTCGTGTTGCGGCCGAGGACGACCCAGTGGGCGCGACCCTCCTCGAGGATCATGTCCCACTCCATCTGCGTCGGCGTCCAGGAGGACACGTCTCCGACGTCCTTCGAGAACAGTGGCGTCGCGCCGACCTGGCCGAAGTTGCCGCCGTAGAAGCGGATCTGGAAGTCGTTCAGCGGGTTCGGAGCTCCGCCGCCGTTCTTCATCCAGGAGAAGGTCGGGAGCATGCCTCCCATCACCTCCGTGTTGTCCGCGGGCATCACGAGCTCGGGCGCGATGTTCTGGTCGCCCAGTCCACCGCCGATGCGCGCCTTGTCACGCGGGGACTTCGACGAGGCGATCGCGTTCCAGGCGTCGCCGACCGTGATCGAGCCGGAGCTCTTCAGCACGTTGAAGAGCGACTTGTCCGACTGCGACCAGTCGTCGAGCTTGTCGGCCGGCGTGTCGACGACGTCCCACAGCGCGCACATGATGGAGAGCTCGTCGTCCTCGCCGACTCCCTCGCGCGTCTCCATGTCGAGCGTGAAGTTCGCGTCCTCGCTGTCGCTGTAGCCCTTGTCGCCGACCAGCCTCATGCCGATCGAGGAGAGCCCGAGCGCCACGTGTCCGGTGACGGAGAAGTGCGTCGGCCAGGCCTCGCCCCAGGCGAGGCGGACGCCGCGGTCCTTGGTCCCGGCAAAGGCCGCCGTGGAGAGGTTCGCGCCGAACGAGTGTCGACCGCCGGGGCTCATCACGAAGCCGTGCACGTTCTGGAAGTAGTGCCCGTACTCGTGGCCGATGACGTCCCAGTCCCAGCGGTCCAGCTGCAGGATGTGCAGCTCGCGGACCGAGCGGTCGAACAGAGACGTCGAGCGCGTCGTGGGATACCGCGTGGTGATCGTCGAGGGGAGCGTGCCCGCGAGCTGTGCGCCGTAGGCACCGGCGGAGACGAGGGCGCTGTGGACGCTGAACACGGTCTCGTTGTCGGCCACGTTGCCGGCCGTCATGTCGAAGATGACCGTGCTCGTGACCACCTCGTTCTGCACTGCGGACTCCATGCGGTAGGTCTCCGCCATGGCGCCCATCGGCTTCAGGTCGTGCGTCGCGGAGCGCGCGAAGACGCGGATGTAGAAGTCCGGGTTGCCCTGGCCGATGCCGTCGTCGTGGTCGATGTTGTGGCCGAAGAAGCCCTTCGCGTCCGTCATGAACGTCGCCACCAGCTCGTCCTCGAAGGGGTCGTCGTCGTCCCAGAGCTCGATCGTCGCCATCGGCACGCCGTGGACGTTCCCCTCCTTGTCCGTGAACTTGATGCGGCCCGCGATGAGGTAGGGCGCACGGCGCTCGTTCGCGGCGTCGTCTCCTTCCGGTCGGGGAGCGAGCTCGACTTCCCGCAGCGAGCCGAGGACCCCCTCGTAGGCGTCCTGCACGCGGCGCGCGGCGCCGTCCAGCTCCTCGCGCTCGACCGGAGCGGTCGAGGTGGGTACCCGGGCGGTGACCAGGCGGCGACTCGCTTCGGCGACGGAGTCCGCGGCGAGCGCGCCGCGACGGGCGAGCGTGGCCGTCCGGGTCTGCAGGAGGTCCGTCGGGCTCGACGGGCTGATCCAGGTCGAGCTGCCGTCGTTCCAGCCGAAGAGGCGCGTGAGCCGCGAGTAGAGAGGCCTGCCGTCGGGACCCTCCGCGACCAGCTCGGCCTCGAGGTAGGAGTCGTCGAGCGCGCCGCGGCGCAAGGCCGGCGCTTCGAAGGTCAGGCGGTGATCCGTGGGGAAGCGCGTCCAGGGACCCTCGAACCGACGCTCCTCGGAGACGCCGCTCCAGCCGCCGACGCCGCGCACGGTGAGCGTCGCCGACGCCGCGCGTCCGTGCAGGCCGGCCGCGACCGCGAGCTCGAGCGGAGCGCCGGCATCGAAGGACCGTCGCGGCGCCTCGAAGCGGATCGCGATCGGGACGCCGGGCTTGGTTCCGTCCTCGCAGGCGTGGACGGGTTGCGAGACGGTCTCGTCCTGCCCTTCGATCGTGCGTGGCTCGGAGCTCCCGAGCGCGATCAGCGAGA
>CAZDYS010000045.1:0-13971 GCA_964509445.1 uncultured Planctomycetaceae bacterium | reverse complement strand
TCTCTTGGCGACCTTCCCCCGTCGCCAACCAACACCGTGGCTCTCTTGGCGACCTACCCCCGTCGCCAACCAACACCGTGGCTCTCTTGGCGACCTACCCCCGTCGCCAACCAAAAACATGCCGGAACCACACATCGCACCGCGATGTGTGGTGGAGGCGGCGGGAATCGAACCCGCGTCGAGTCCTTGCCGCGATCAGGTGCAACCTCGGAAGCCGACCCAGGTTGCGGACGGGAGCCCAGCCCAGGGTCGACGCGGCTTGGCGGAGAACTTGGCGTCGACGATCGCGCAGGGCCTGAACTCGCGCGAATCGTCGCCGCCTGGCCCCGGCTCCCGGAGCCGGTCCGGCGCGCGCTGCTCGCCGCGGTCGAGGCCGTCGAGGAGGTCGAGTGAGATACCTCCCGGACAACAGCAGGCACCCCGTCGACCGCCGCGTCCCTGGACGAAGGGAGGCGGGCCGACATGGACCCTGAAAGCAAGCGACGCCCCGGCCAGGGGGCGTCACCTGTGGCATCGGTCGCCGGGCAGCGATCCGACGCGGCGAGTCTATCTCGGCCGCGCTGGGACGGAGAGGCGGATCTCCGCCGCCACGCCGAGCTGCTGTTCGATCGCCCCGGGCGAGTCGTCGAGGTGCGCGCCCTGGGCGTCGGCGGCAAGGGCGTCCTGTCAGGCTACTTCGACGACCCGAGCGCATTCGTCCGAGAGGTGCTCGCGATCGACGGCGCGGCCGACGGCGTCTACGCGACGCTCAACCCGGTACGCCCCGAGCTCTTGGCGCGGTCCTGCAACCGGCTGAGGCGACCTGGCAAGACAACCGGCGACCGGGACGTGCTCGAGCGACGGTTCCTGTTCGTCGACGTCGACGCCGTGCGCCCCTCCGGGATCTCGGCGAATGAGGACGAGAAGCGAGCGGCCACGCAGGTCGCGGAGGACGTCGCCGCCTACCTGGCAGGTCTCGGGTTCCCCCCGCCCGTGCGAGCCGACAGCGGCAACGGCGCGCACCTGCTCTACTCGATCGAGCTCCCCGCGGACGACGGCCGTCTCGTGCAACGGTGTCTCGAGGCCCTGGCCTTCCGGTACGACACGGAACGAGCGCGCATCGACACCGCGGTGAGCAACGCGGCGCGGCTCTGCCGGGTCTACGGGACCGTCGCTCGCAAGGGGGACAGCGTCGCCGACCGCCCCCATCGCCGCGCGCGGCTCCTCGCGGTGCCGAACGAGCTCGAGGTCGTGCCGCTCGCCCGGTTGGAAGCGGTCGCCGACGCCATCCCGGCAACCGCCCGACCGGGCCAAGCCAGGGTGAACGGACACGGGCGCGGCGTGGACGTCGACGCGTTCCTCGCGCTGCACGGGATTCCTGTCGATCGGGACGGCCCCTGGAGCGGCGGACGCCGGTGGGTCCTCGAGGCTTGTCCGTTCGTCCCGGATCACAGCGACCGATCCGCCTATGTCGTCCAGTTCGGCAACGGTGCCGTCGCCGCCGGTTGCCACCACGAGAGCTGCTCGTGGCGTTGGGCCGACCTGCGGGAGCGATTCGAGCCCGGCGAAACGCGCCCCGCCGCGGCCCCCCGAATCGCCGGCCATGGAAGTGCCCCTAGCACGGGACGCCCGACCACCTGGCAGCCGCTCGACTTCCGCCCCTTCCCCACCGATGCCCTGCCGCAACCGGTTCGCCGGTTCGTCCGCGTGGGTGCCGAGTCCATCGCCTGCGACGAGAGCTACGTCGCGCTCCCCCTCCTTGCGTCCCTGGCCTCGGCGATCGGCAACACCCGCACGATTCGGCTCAAGCGCGGTTGGACCGAACCCGCGATCCTCTGGACCGCCGTCGTCGGCGAGTCCGGGACCCTCAAGAGCCCGGCCCAGAGGCTGGCCCTGTCGCCCCTCACCTCGCGGCAGCGCGCGGCGCTCGCGGAGTACGACGAGCAGATGGCGGCGTACGAGGCCGAGAAGCGTGCCTTCTCGGCACGCCGGCGGAGTCGCGATCGCGACGACGATGCGTCGATCGAGCCTCCCACGTGTCCCGTGGCGGCGCGCTTCTACTGCTCCGACATCACGGTCGAGGCCCTGGCCGTGCTCCTGAGAGCGCAACCCCGCGGCCTGCTCGTGGCGCGCGACGAGCTCTCGGGCTGGTTCCGGTCCTTCGATGCCTACCGCAAGGGTCGCGGCGGAGACTCGGCCCACTGGCTGGAGATGCACTGCGCGGGCGAGCTCCTCGTCGATCGCAAGACCGACATGCGCGGAGCGATCCACGTCCCCCGCGCGGCCGTCTCGATCACCGGCGGGATCCAGCCGGAGGTCCTGCGCAGCACGCTCGGTCACGAGCACCGCGTCAATGGCATGGCCCCCCGGCTCCTCCTCGCGATGCCGCCTCGCCGCCCGAAGGTCTGGACCGACGCGGAGGTCGACGAGCCGGTCGCGGTCGCGATCGACAGGCTCTTCGGGGACCTCCTCGCGCTCGCTGTCGATCCCACGGCAGCGCATCCGGGCGCTCCGGTCGAGGTGGGCATGACCGAGGACGGGCTCGCCGCCTGGATCCGGTTCAGCAACGAGCACGCCGACGAGCAGACCTCTCGCACCGGACTCCTGGCCTCGACCTGGTCCAAGATCGAAGGCTACGCCGCGCGGCTGGCGCTCGTCGTCCACTGCATCCGCTCGGCATCCGCGAGCTCGCGATCCGTGGCCGCCGAGCTCGTCGACGCAGACAGCGTCGAAGCCGGCGTGGCCCTCGCGCGCTGGTTCGCGCACGAGGCGGAGCGGGTCCATGCCGTTTTCGGCGAGGGGTCGGAGGACAGGGCCCTCCGACAGCTCGCCGAGCTGGTCGCAGCCCGGGGAGGTCATGTCTCGGTGCGCGAGCTGATGAGATCGGGACGCCTCTACCCGACGGCCGAGGAGGGCGAGCGAGCCCTCCAGGTGCTCGTGGATCGAGACCTCGGCACGTGGCGGCGATCCTCCGCAGGGAGCGCGGGCCGGCCGACGAAGAGGTTCCACCTCCATTCGTCCCCGGCCGTCGACGTCGACGAAACCCCCTCCGTGCCCCTGCCGTGAGGGGTTCTGTCGACGTCGACGCCGCAGGACGGACGACGGACGCGCGGGTGGTAACCCGGAATCGAGCCCTGGCGCTAGCGGTTCGCGGCGGTCGCCGTCACCCCCAGGGGAACAGGCCGCGCGAAGGACCCGCTGCACCTCCCAGAGCATCACGCCCTCCCGAGCGAGCACCGGCTCCCACCGGCTCCCACCGGATCGCGCCGACACGTTCGGCGATCTGCCAGGTCTGTCTCGACGATGCACGAGCCAGGAAGAGCCCGATCAACCGCCCCCGCGCTCACTCGACTCGGCTGCTTCGAAGAGGAGGTCCACCGGACGCCCGCACGCGGCCTCCAGATCCGCGAGACCGGTGAGGACGGATTCGAGCCGGCTCACATACTCTCGCCGAGCGGCGAGGAGTCGATCCTGTGCCTCCAGGACGGACAGGAATCCCGTCTTGCCGGCCGCGAACGACTCCCTGGCCAACTCGAGGCTCGCCTCGCGAAGCGGTAGGAGCTCCGTCCGAAACAAGCGAGCGGTGTCCCGCGCCGCCGAGAATCGCTCGTACGCGCCGCGTACCTGCTGAGCGACGGACGCGGACAGTCCTTCGAGCCGGCGCGTGGCTTGGGCATGGCGGTACTCTGCCTTGGCGATCTGCGCCTGGTTCTGGTCGAAGATGGGGAGCTCGAGCTCGACCGCCGGGCCGATCGCCAGGTCGCCGCCCTCCGACTCGAAGGCGAGGCCGCCCCGCCCTTCCCGCAAGAGGAGGCGACGCTCGAGCGCGAGGGCGTTCTCGGCTGCCTCGACCTCCTTCTCGACGGCCCGAAGGTCGAGTCGATGAACCTCCGCCATGGCGAGCAGTCGCGCGAGGTCGGCGGTGAACACGGGCGGCTCCGTGAACGGACCCAAGAGCACGAGCTGCTCCGGTGGAGTCCCGAGCCCCAGCACGAGCGCCAGCCGCCGCTTGGAGTCGTAGGCCGCGAACTCGGACTCGCGCACGATCACCTGCTGCTCGAGGAAGGTCGACCTCGCGGCGTTCACGTCCACCTGCGTCGCCGCGCCGGCCTCCTGGCGCTCGAGGGTGAGCTCCAGGAAGCCTCGTGCGGTCGCCAGGTTCTCCTCCGCGACGGACGCAGCCGAACTCGAAGCGACCGCCGCGTAGTACGCCGACTTGGCCTGCGCCGCGAGAATGACCGCACGGTGCGCGACCTCGAGCACCTTCTGCTCCGTGCGGCTCTCCGCCAGCCGCTCGCGAGCTGGTAGGGACCAGAGTTCGATCAGGTTCTGGATCAGCCCGCCCTCGGTGGTCGTGCTCCCGCTGTCGACCGGTAGGCGAACGAGCGCCTCGAGAGACGGGTTCGACAGGAGCCCGGCCTGGACCGCGTCCGCGCGGCTCATGCCGATCTCGAGGAGCAGCCCCTGGAGGCCGCGGTTGTTGAGCAGGGCGATCTGAGCGACCTCCTGGGGAGTCAGGCCGTCCAAGAGGAGCTGCTCGACTCGCTCGCGGGCCTCCTCTTCCTCCCCGGGGTGGTAGAGGGCGTCCGCGCCGGTCGCGGCGACGACCTCGCGCTCCGCCTGGTCGTAGTCCGGGGTCGGATCGACGCTGGCGCATCCGCCGAGCAGCAGGAGCAGCCCCGCCGCGAACGTCCACTTGGCGACGCTCACGGGGACAGGCCCTCCTCCGCGCCGACAGGTCGTCGCGCCTTCTTCATCACGAGCAGGTAGAGGATCGGCAACACCAAGAGGGTCAAGAGGGTCGACGTCAGGACGCCAGCCACGACGACGGTCGCGAGCGGACGCTGGACCTCGGCACCGACACCCGTGGAGAGCGCCATCGGCAGGAAGCCGGCGGCGTCGGTGATGGCCGTCGCCAGCACCGGGCGCAGCCGTTGCCGCGCGGCCTCCGTGACCGCGGAGCGGATCTCGTCTCCCCGCTCGAGGAAGGCGCGAATGGCCGACACGAGGATCTGGCCGTTCAACACGGCAATGCCACCGAGCGCGATGAAGCCCACGGCCGCGCTGACGCTGAAGGGCATGCCGCGGTACCAGAGCGCGAAGACGCCGCCGACGGCGGCGAAGGGGATGCCCGTGTAGATCAGCAGCACCTCCCGGAGGTTCTTGAGGCTGAAGAACAGCAGGAAGAACACGAGCAGGAGGGTGACCGGGACGACGATCAGGAAGCGGGCCTTCGCGTTGGCGAGGTTCTCGAATTGGCCACCCCAATCGATGACGTAGCCCTCCGGCAGGTCGAGCTCCCCGGCGATCCGGGACTGCGCCTCCTCGACGAACGTGGCCACGTCCCGACCCGCGACGTTGCACTGGACCCGGATCAGCCGTCGACCCCACTCGCGGTTGATGGTCGAGACGCCCTCCGCCTCGGACACGTCCGCCACGCTTCGCAAGGGCAGGCGGAGCCCCGAACGGGTCGGGATCAGCGTCCCGAGAAGCGCGTTGGCGTCGCTCCGGTGGGAGTCGGGCAGTCGCACGGCCAGTGGGAACTTCCGCTGACCCTCGAAGACCTCCCCGACCCGCCGCGCGCCGATGACCTCCACGAACTCGAGGACCTCTCGGCCGGAGACGCCGAAGCGGGCGAGCGCGTCCGGATCGACGCGCACGCGAAGCGTTGGCTGGCCGGTGAGCTGGTCCACGGCGACGTCGGACTGGCCAGGGATGTCGACGAGGATGCGCTGGACGTCGTCGCTGATCCGCACGAGCTCGTCAAAGTCGTCGCCGTAGATCTTGATGCCGACGTCGGAGCGGATGCCAGAGGCCATCTCGTTCAGGCGCAGCTCGATCGGCTGGGTCGCGATGATGTTGAGGCCCGGCAGGTCGTCGACGGTGCGCTGCATCGCCGCCACGAGCTCGGCCTGGTTCCGCGCCTTCGTCCACTCGCCGCGAGGCTCGAGCGAGACGAAGATGTCCGTGAGCTCCAAGCCCATCGGGTCCGTGGCGATCTCGGCCGTCCCGATGCGGCTCCACACGTGACGGATCTCGTCGGGGAACTCGTCGAGGAGGAGCTCCTCGATGCGCGTGTTGTAGCGGACGGACTCCTCGATCGAGACGCCGGCCAGGCGGATGGTGTTCAGGACCACCGCCCCTTCGCTCAAGCGTGGGATGAACTCGCCGCCGAGACGGGTGGACGTCCATCCGGCAGCGACGAGGATCGAGACGGCCGCACCGAGCACGAGCCAGCGGGCCCGCAGCGCGACCGCGAGGAGCCACGCGTAGGTGCCGTTCATCGCGCGCGCGACCAGCCCCTCCCGCTCACTCGCGCGCCTCGGGAGGAAGTAGTAGCCGAGGACCGGGGACAGCGTGAGCGCGATCAGGAGCGCCCCGCCCAGGGCGAAGATGAACGTCCACGCCATGGGGCGGAACATCTTCCCCTCGATGCCCTGGAGCGCGATCACGGGGAAGAAGACGACCATGATGATCGCCATCCCGAACACGATCGGTCGCGCCACCTGCTTGCCCGACTCCGCGACGACCGCGAGGCGCTCGTCCGAGGTGAGCGGCCTGCCCAGCGCACGGGCGCGCTGCGTCAGGTTCCTCATGTTCGCCTCGGTCATGACCACCGAGCCATCGACGATGATCCCGAAGTCGATCGCTCCGAGGCTGAGCAGGCTCGCCGCGATGGCGAACTCGTACATGCCGATCAGGGCGAAGAGCATCGCGAGCGGGATCGCCAGGGCGACGAGGAGTCCCGCTCGGACGTTGCCCAGGAGCACGAAGAGCACGACGACGACGAGCAAAGCGCCGGCCAGTAGGTTGTGCCGGACCGTGCGGATGACCTCGCTCGTGAGCTCGGTGCGGTCGTAGACGACCTCGACGACGACGTCGTCGGGCAGTGACCTGCGAACGCCCGCGAGGCGAGCCTTGAGCTCCTGCGTGACCACCTGGGCGTTCTCGCCCATCAGCATGAAGGCGAGCCCCAGCACGACCTCTCCCCGACCGTCGGCGGTGACCGCGCCCCGGCGGATCTCGTGATCGACCTTCACCTCCTGCGCCACGTCGCGAACGCGGACGGGCGCGCCGTCGAAGGCCGAGACTACGATGTCGCCGATCTGCTCCGTCGTGGCGACCCGGCCGAGGCCGTGCACGAGCTGCGACCGGCCGCCGGAGGTCAGCACGCCGCCGCCGACGTTCTGGTTGTTCTCCTCGAGGGCCTCGAAGACGTCCCCGAGCGTGAGGTCGTACTCCAGCAGCGCCTCGGGCGAGACGACCACGTGGTACTGCTTCTCGTAGCCCCCCCACGAGTTGACCTCCGCGACGCCCGGGACCTTGCGCAGCTCCGGCTTCACGACCCAGTCGTGGAGCGTGCGGAGCTCCTCGAGCGTGCGCGCCGGGCTCTCCGACCGCAGGACGTAGTGGAAGATCTCGCCCAGGCCGGTGGAGATGGGCCCGAGCTGCGGGCGCTCGATCCCCTCGGGCAGCTCGACGGTCGCGAGCCGCTCGGAGACGTATTGCCGCGCGTCCGTGATGTTCGTGCCGTCGTCGAAGGTGGCGACGACCTGGGAGAGTCCGAACTTGGAGATCGACCTGACGTCGACGAGCCCGGGCAGTCCGCCGATCGAGAGCTCGACCGGGAGGGTGAGCTGCTGCTCGACCTCCTCCGGATTGAGCGCGGGGGCGACGGTGTTGATCTGGACCTGGACGGGCGTGGTGTCCGGGAACGCGTCCACTGGCGTTCGCGTCGCCGTGTACGCGCCGCCGCCGACGAGGGCGAGCCCCAGCAGCAGGACGAGGAGGCGGTTCTTGAGCGCGAACTCGACGAGGCGCTCGAGCATCGGTCGCGCCTCCCCCTAGTCGTCGACGCAGCCCGCGCCGAGCCTCGACTTGAGGAATTCGGACATCACCGTAAAGGATCCCGTGGCGACGACGGGCTCGTCGGCTCGCAGCCCCGCGACCACGGCCACCGTGTCCGACGAGGGACCCTCGATGGTCGCGACACGGCGCAGTGAGAAGAGGTCCTCCTCGAGCTGGACGAACACGTAGGGCTGGTCCTCGAAGCGTTGGACGGATTCCCGCGGCACGTCGACGGCGTCTCGCTCCGGTGCGACATAGACCGTCGCGTCGCCGAACAGCCCCGCGGTGAGCACCCGGTCGGAGTTGTCGACCACGGCGCGCACACGCAGCATCCGGCTGCTCTCGTCGATCGAGGTGTCGATCCAGGTGATCTCGCCATGGGCCGCCTCTCCGGCGAGTCCGCGAAACGTCGCCTCCACGGGCTGCCCGCGCCGAATCCGACTCGCCTGCTGCGCGGGGAGCGAGAGGTCGAGCCACATCGAGTCGAGGTTCGCGAGCGAGAACAAACGATGACCGGGCTGGACCGCCTCGCCGACCACCGCCGCCCGCTCGACCAGCGTTCCGTCGAAGGGCGCGCGCACGAGGAGCGCGGCCGACGTGTCTCGTTCTTGCTCGATGGCCGCCACCTCCTCGTCCGTGAAGCCGTAGTTCAGGAGCCGCTGCTTCGTCGTGTCGAGGGTGATCTCCGCAGTCCTGCGCGCGGCGTCGGCCTCCTGGAGCTCCTTCTCGGAGGAGATGTCCCGCTCGGCCAGGCGCTGCTCCCGTTGATGCGCGACCTCCTTGAGGTCGAGGTCGACCACCGCCGCGACGAAGGCCGCCTTCGCGCTCGCCACCTCGGAGGAGTGGAGCTCCACCAGGACGTCACCGGCGTTCACGTTCGCCCCCACGTCCACCAGCACGCCACGTACGATGCCGCCGGAGAGCGGCGTGATGCGCGCCAGGGAGTTCTCGTCGTACGTCACCTCGCAGAACGCCTGAACGCGGGCCCGCGCCGTGGCCGCGCGAGCGGGCACGGTCTCGATGCCGGCCTTGACGGCCGAGCTCGACGACTCGAAGCGCACCTTGAGCTCCCCGCCGGGCTCGAGCTCGGCGGTGCGTTGCGGCTGGCAGATTCCGCACTCGATCTCGGGGACCTGGTGTTCGTTGCAGAAGAGGCCGGGCGTCGCCCTACCCGGGGAGTCCAGCCGAGAGTTGCGATCGTCCTCCTCGTCTCCGGACTCCAGCTCGGGATGGCAGAGGAAGCACTCGTCCTCGTACAGCCAGTGCTCCTCGCAGTAGAGGCGGTCCTTCTCCTCGAGCTGCGGCTGGCACAGCCAGCAACGGTCCTCGTACCGCGTGTGCTCCGTGCACCACAGGCGACCGGGTTCGCGCTCGCTCTCGTCGCAAATGAAGCAGGTCTCCCCGGGGTCGTCGTGACGATGAACGCCTCCCGCAGTGCTGCCGCCGGTCGTATCGGATCCGCCGAGATCGGAGGACGTGTCGCCGCAGCTCGCGAGGGCCAGGAGTGCCAGCAGACCCACGAGGAGGACTGGCGAACGGTGGTCATTCGAGATCGACTTCACGTGAGTTCACTCCTTCGATGTCTTCTGGCTCTGGGTGGCACTACCGCACTTCCGTAGCTGCGAACCTCTCGAGCACGCGCTCCGCCACCCGGTGCCAGAACCTGTCGGCGAGTCGGTAGTAGGCGAGCTTCCCTTCGGTGCGGAACTCGACCGCTCCCAGGATCCGCAGCTCTCGAAGTACCTGGGACGTGCCTGACATCGAGATCCCGAGCACCTCGCGGAGGTCACAGACGCACAGCTCGCGGCCTTGGAGTGCCTTCAGCACGCGCAGTCGGTTCGGGTTCGCGAGGACTCGGAATGCGTCCGCGGCGCTCTGGAGGCACGGGTCCGGAGGAAGGGACGCGCGGGCCTCGTCGACCTTCTGGGGATCGACCTGGTCGACCTCACAGGCTCCGTCGCGCGCAGCCGGCCGATCGGGGGGCGATCCACGCTTGGGTCTCTTCATCATTTCAGCATATGCTTACTCGACCGTCCTGCCAGGATCCCTGAGTTTTTTGTGATACGACCCCATCGGACCCCTCGCCGATTCAGCGCCCCAGATGCCCGCACAGCAGCCCCCGCTCGCATCACGTTCCGCAGCGCCGCGCGACTGGAAGCGGATCGCGCTCTGTCTGGTCGCCGGCACGCTGGCCTACAACGTCGTCGAGGCGGTGATCGCGCTCGGCTCGGGGGTCGCGGCCGATAGCGTCGCCCTCATCGGGTTCGGCTTCGACAGCTCGATCGAGACGGCCGCCGCCGGGGTGCTGCTCTGGCGGCTCGGCCTCGAGGCGCGCGGCGCGGATCCCGAGACGCTCGAGCGCACGGAGCAGCGGGTGCACCGCTTCGTCGGCTGGACGTTCCTGGTGCTGGCCGCCTACGTGACCGTGCAGTCGGCCTGGACGCTGTGGTCCCGAGACGCGCCCGAGGAGAGCACGGTCGGGATCGTGCTCGCCGCCGTCTCCCTCGTCGTCATGCCGCTGGTCTCGGTGGGCAAGCTGCGGGCCGCCCGCGAGATCGGCAGCGCCGCCCTGCGCGCCGAGGCGAAGGAGACGCTGGCGTGCTCCTACCTGTCGCTCACCCTGCTCGTGGGCCTGGTCGCCAACGCGATGGCCGGGTGGTGGTGGGCGGATCCGGCCGCGGCGCTCCTGATGGTGCCGTGGGTCGTCCGGGAGGGTGTCGAGGGGGTGCGGGGCGATAGCTGCTGCTCGTGAGCGTTGGCCGCGAGCGCCGGCCAGCGCGCGCCTGGCGTAGGAGGGCGGGCGGTTCCGTGTGGCGCACCTTCGTAGCCGAGTGGCAACCGGGTTCCCGCGCGGTGGCCACCGGCGTCCGCTCGGGGTCGCCCAGGTGGATACCCGGATTCGACCCGTTGCACTGGCGATGTAGAGCACTCACGCGCCACCCGCACGCAGGGGCGTCTCGGAAGGACCCACACCCGGGGGGGCAGGAGCGTGCGCGGCCCCAGTGGAGCCGCATCGGCGTCCACCGTAGACTCGGTCCATCTGGGTGGCGGCTGATCCCCGCCGAGCGATCCGGACGAGGGCGGAAGCGTTCTCCCCTCCCTCCGTCCGGGTCCCCCAGAAGGAGAACGCAAGGTGGAGCGGAGCACATCCGGCGGGAGCGTCCCCGGCACAGGACTGGACCCCTCCCGCGACCTTCGTAGGGTCTCCGACGCGGAGTGGCTCCAGGTCAGCCTTCAGTGGATCGACTCCGTGAAGTCCACCTTCGGCATGGTGGCGGCGGGGGCGATCGACGATCCCCACGTTCGGCGGGCGGCGGTCGAGCTCGCCGAACTGGGAACGCCGCTGATGATGGCGCTGGACAGGCACGGAGTCGACTCCCGCTCCCTGTGGCAGTTCGGCTGTTCGCTGCGAGCGTTCGCGTCCTCCGGCAGGGGCGAGCCCCTCGAGGCGGCTCGAAAGCTCGCCATCGAAGCCAGCTCCAGCGTGATGTCGCTCGTCAATCGACTCTCCATCGCGACGGATCCTCTGCGGACGGAGTCGCGGGCTCCGCCGACCTGGAAGTCCCTGGACAGCTCGAGGCGGCGCGCGCTGATCCTCCAGGTCGCCGGAGAGGGAGTGAAGGGCGGGATCAAGGGAGTCTCCGGCGAGGTCGCGATCAGGACCCAGGCCAAGGGAGAGACGATCCGTCGCTGGATCTACGACCACCGGGATCTCGTGACTCAGCTCGCAGGGATCGACAGGGAGCAAGCGCGCCGCTCGGCCAAGAGAGCCCGGGGCTGACGGGGCAAGCACGTTGCGTCAGGGCCACCAGGTACGTTCGACGCGACGTCCTGTGTGACACGCATCACAATCGGCTTTCGTGCGCGGAGTTTCTCGCGAGCGCATGCCGGTGCCGCAGCAGGCACTTGGGCCTGCCGGTTCGTCGAGCCCTGCCGTGTGAGACTCTCACACTCCTGGCGGCGCGGTTGGCTGCCGACCACGATGACGACATGGATCGCGGTCGCACACAACGCACTTCCGGCGCGCACGACGCGCCCCGAGACGCCGATCGCCTCCTGCGAGTGGGCGAAGTCGCCGCCGTGCTCGGCATCAGCGTTCGCCAGGTCTGGAAGCTCTGCCGCTTCGGCGAGCTTCCGGACCCCATCCGGATCGGGGGCTCGACGCGGTGGCGAGAGAGCGAGATCCAGGGTCGGATCCGGAGTGACGACGAGGAGTGTGGCTGATGGCGACTCTGCGGACCGACGAGTGTGACGCCGGCGGCATCTCCGGTCGCCGTGGGCCGTCCCTCCAACTCCAACCCCTCCTGCTCGCCGCCCCCGAAGCGGCCCGCGTGTGCGGCATGAGCGAGCGGACCTGGCGACGTCTCGACCGCTCGGGGCAGATCCCCCGACCCCTGTCCTTCGGGCGTCGACGCCTGTGGAGCCGGGCCGAGCTCGAGGGCTGGGTGGCTGCTCGGACACCGAGCCGCGAGGAGTGGGAGCGGCAAGCCCGCGGAGGGACGACGTGAGCCGGATCGCCGAGGTTGGAGAGAGGCCGTCGACAGGGCCCCACGCAGGCGGCCGAGACGACCTGTTCCGAATGGCCCGTCCACTCCTGGGCCAGCAGACGGTACATGGGCCTCTTCCGGGCCGCTGCCCGGTGCCATCGGGGCCAGCCACGGGAACCAACGACACGAGGACAACGATGCGAGTCTTCCGACCGACTTGGAAGCGCCACCCAGACAGCCCGTCCCGCAGGACGGCGAACTGGCACGTCGAGTTCCGCGACCACAT
Source organism: uncultured Planctomycetaceae bacterium (assembly GCA_964509445.1). GTDB lineage: Bacteria > Planctomycetota > UBA1135 > UBA1135 > CAZDYS01. Next base: position 1,371 of record CAZDYS010000045.1, on the reverse strand, counting down.
GGATCAGGTGCGGAAGCTGGCCGGGTTCCCCGATCGCGGAGCCACGGAGGAGCTCGGCCGAAAGCTCGAACGCCTCGTAGCCTTCCGCGCCGTCGGGGACCCTCCCCCGCCCGAGCTGGCCCGGTGGATCGAGCGGCTCCCCCGTCGTCGACGAGAGGCCCTCGTTCGACTCGACCTCATCGACCCGGTCCGGCAGGCAGCCTCGCGCTCGCTCGCGGAGCTCGTCGAGGAGTTCCGGCGCAGCCTCGAAGCGCGCGGCCGCACTCCGAAACACATCGCGCACGTGGCCGGGCGAGTCCTGCGACTGTTCGAGGGCTGCGGGTTCGAGACCTGGGGAGACCTCGATCCCGCGCTCGTCGAGTCCTTCCTGAGTCGCGAACGCGAAGAGAAGGGGAGGTCCCCCAAGACGTTGAACCACTACCTGGCCGCCGCCCGCGAGCTCGTGCTGTGGGCTCTGGAGCGGGGCTACGCGGACCGCGATCCGCTCGCCTCGTTGCGCCGCTTGAGGTTCAACGTCCAGGCCGATCGGCGGCTGGATCGACGGGCATTGAACGTAGAGCAGCTTCGGGGCGTGATCGCGGCGGCCGACGCCGGTCCGACGCGTTGCGGGCTTCCTGGTTCCGAACGAGCGTTGCTCTACGAGCTCGCTGCCTACACCGGCTTGCGCGTCGGCGAGCTGCGGGCGCTCCGCGTTGCGGACCTCGACCTCGACGATGCGGAGGATCCTCGCCTCCGCGTGCGCGCTTCGATCTCGAAGAACGGCCGGGAGGCGGTGCTCCCCGTGCGGCAGAAGACGGCCGGCCGGCTCCACGCCTTCGTTCGCAAGCGGCTCCCCGCGGCCCGGATCTTCCCGCGTTTCCCCGGCAAGCCCGAGAGGGCGCTGCGCTTCGACCTCGGCCGGGCTGGCTTTCCCTGCCAGGACGAGGACGGACGCCCCCTCGATGACAAGGACGGCCGCACTGTCGGCTTCCACTCGCTGCGGATCAGCTTCTCGACGATGCTGGACGCCGCCGGAACGCCGAAGGGCCTGACGGAGAAGCTCATGCGCCACCAGGCCGTCGGGCTCACCTACGGGACCTACACCAAGCACGCGAGAGAGGAGGAGCGCAGGGCCGTGGAGGCGCTGCCGGACCTCACAGCGAATCCGGCCCAGGTCGCGCAGGCGACGGGGACGGACGCCGGCGCGGAAGTCTCCACCGATCCCACCTTGGCGGAGAACTTGGCGTCCGAGTCCGCCGGAGCTGGCCGCTCCATGCCGGCTGGTGCCGAGGCGACCCGCGCGGACGACGCCGAGAGCGGCGATTGCGTGGGTGTAGGTGGTGGAGGCGGCGGGAATCGAACCCGCGTCCCGGAGCCGGACGACACCGAGCG
>CAZDYS010000044.1:1857-13981 GCA_964509445.1 uncultured Planctomycetaceae bacterium | reverse complement strand
TCGTCCTGCCCTTCGATCGTGCGTGGCTCGGAGCTCCCGAGCGCGATCAGCGAGACGACGGCGGTGGCGGCGAGGACGAGTCGGCAGGAGGAAGAGAACATGCAGGCGCCCGGGAAGGGGACCGCGGTCCCGAGGGGCCGCGAGAGCTTGGCCACGAGCGACGCCAGCAGGTCTTCTCGCTCCAGGAGCGTCTGCGCCGCTCGCCGCGCGGATCGAGGTGGCCGTCCGGACCGCGCGTTCGTCCCAGGCTAGACCCGGTCGTGAAATCTCGCAAGGAACCCCGAAGCCCGTGGCCCTTGCGTCCCGTCCTGGGCACGCTCGCGCGCCTCGGGACGTTCCGAGACCCGCGGCAACGCTACGTTCCATGGCAACGAAGTAGATAGCGCCGATGCGGGCCAGGGCCTCCCGAGAAACCCGGGTGCCCCTCGCTAGGGAGTGTTCGCCGGGGGGCAGGCGTGCTCGATGGCGGGGAGAACCACCTGGTCCGTCGCGCTCCGGAGAATGACGGACGCTCCCGTGCGCTAGGGGACCGCTCCGGGCTCGGCTCCACCTGCCGCTGCCGAAGCGCCTCGTCGGGATGCGATCCCCCTGCCACCAGCGCACGCTGCGGTGCGTGCCCCCAACGCCCGAATGATGTTCCTCCTGCTCGCGGTCGTTCCGCTGTCCTGGCTCTTGCTCCACAAGCTGCGCGGCGAGTCGATCACCGTGCTCGGCTTCCTGCCGAGCGCGCGCCGCCTGCGCGAGCTCCTGGCCGGGATGCTGTTCATGGCGGGCGTGGGCGTCGTCAACTTCGTCGGCCAGGCGTACTGCAAGGAGGTCGGCTACGCGCGGAACCCCGACTACGGCCTGGGGCAGATGCTGGGCGGTTCCTTCTGGGTGCTGCAGGCCGTCCTGGTCGAGGAGCTCGTCTTTCGCGGCGCGCTGCTCTACCTGCTGATTCGCTGGATCGGCACCGTGCGCGCCTGCTTGCTCAGCGCGTTCCTCTTCGGCGTCTACCACTGGTTCAGCTACGAGGTCCTCGGCGAGCGCCTGATCCTGATGGCCTACATCCTCCTGGTGACCGGGGCCGGCGGCTGGATGTTCGCCTACGCGTTCGCGAAGACCCGCTCGCTCTACGCGCCGACCGGTCTGCACCTGGGCTGGAACCTCACGACGGCGGTCGTGTTCTCCTCCGGTCCGCTCGGCGACCAGTGGCTGGTCCAGACCGGAGAGGAGGTGCCCTGGAACGAGTGGTTCACGCTCGTGTTCTTCTGTCTGCAGGCGGTCGTCGCGCCGGGGCTCGTGACGTGGTACCTCGCGCGGCGCTATCGACCGTCCGCCGACGCGCGCGATCCGGTGGCCGCGGCGAGCTGACGAGCTTCGGAGGTCTCCCCACGCGTCGGTGAGCGCCGTCGCTCCTCCGTGGACTCCTCTTCCGGACTCCCGTCGGGCCCGTCCGCGGGTCGAGTCCTCGCTGTCCGGGCAGACGGGCGCGGGCGCGACCGGAGAGGCGATTCGCCCCCAGAAAGCCGGCGCACTCCTCGGGCGGACGTCGTTGGTCTCGCCGGAGCCGTCCATGTCCCTCACCGCCGGTCAGTCCCTCTCCTTCTACGAGATCCTCGGTCCTCTCGGGGCCGGCGGCATGGGGGAGGTGTTCCGCGCCCGGGACACGCGCCTGGAGCGCGAGGTGGCGATCAAGGTGCTGCCGGAGCACTTCGCCGAGGACGAGGAGCGGCTGCGACGCTTCGAGCGCGAGGCCAAGACGCTGGCCTCCCTGAACCACCCCAACGTCGCGGGGATCCACGGGGTCGATCAGCAGGGAAGGGTCTGCTTCCTCGCGCTCGAGCTGGTGCCCGGCGAGGACCTGGAGACGCGTCTGGCCGGCGGCCCGCTGCCGCTGGGCGAGGCGATCGACGTCGCGCGGCAGATCGCGGAGGGGCTCGAGGCCGCGCACGAGGCGGGCGTCGTGCACCGCGACCTCAAGCCCGCGAACGTGCGCGTGACGCCGAGCGGCGAGGTCAAGGTGCTCGACTTCGGGCTCGCGAAGCCGCTGCGCCCGAAGACGACCAAGGAGGGCACGTCCACGTCGGAGTCGGACAGCTTCCTCGTCACCTCCGAGGTGTCGGGTCCGAGCCGTCCATGGGGCCAGGATACGCAGCCCGACGATCTCGGGAAGGGCGCCCGGGGCCCAGGGGAGCGGATCCCCGGTTCTCCGAGGAGGTGGGAGATAGTCGGCTCGCGGCCGCGTACCGACCGCATCGCCGTCCGGTCTCCCTTCTCTTGCACTTGCCCTCGTCGATGTTCCGACTCGCCGCCACGCTCGCTCTTCTCTCGACGGTTCTTCCGTCTCTCGCCGCCGCCCGGCAGGTCCCGGCGTCCCCGATCCGCACGGAGGAGTTCACCTTCGAGGTGGAGGGACAGCGCCTCGTCGGGCTCTTCGACCGACCGGTCCGCCCCGCCTCGGGGACGACGATCGTCCTCGTCCACGGCTACGGGAGGACCGACGTGGTCGCGCAGGGCTGGCACGCCGACCTGCGTGCGCACTTCGGCCGGCTCGGCATCCACGTGCTGGTCTGGGACAAGCCCGGCTGCGGACGCAGCGAGGGCACCTTCGACATCGATCAGCCGGTGGCGAGCAGCGCCAAGGAGGTCGTCGCGGCCGTCCGTGCGCTGAAAGCGCGAGAGCCGGCCGCGTGCGATCAGGTGGGGCTGTGGGGGATCAGTCGCGCCGGCTGGATCGCACCGCTGGCCATGCACGACGAGCCCGGCATCGACTTCTGGATCTCGGTCAGCGGCACGGACGACAAGGAGAACGCGCGCTACCTCCTCGAGACGAACTGGGGCATCGAGGGGCACACTCCGGAGGAGGTCGAGCGGCTGGTCGGCGAGTGGCAGGCCCGCTTCGACGCCGTGTGGAAGGGGCAGAGCTACGAGCGCTTCGTCGCCGCCGCTCCCACGCTCGCGACGGATCCGCTGATGGAGTTCCTGGGCTGGGGCGGCACGGCGTCGGAGGCCGAGTTCCTCGCCTACCAGGAGCAGTTCACACGCGGCGCGCTCACGGTGGACAAGGCGTCGGGGCTCCTCGTGTACGTGCCGGGGTTCGCGGAGCTCCTCTCGTCGATCGACCGGCCGGTGCTCGCGCTCTTCGGCGCGAAGGACACCAACGTGGACTGGCGCGCGACGTCGAAGCTGTACGCCTCCACGCTCGGAGAGAACCCGGAGGCGGACCTGACCGTCCACGTCTTCGAGGACGCCAACCACAGCCTCAAGCGGTGCACGACCGGCGGCGTGCGCGAGATGCGGGAGCTCCCCTGGAACACGCCCTACGCCGAGGGCTACTTCGAGCAGATGCGGGACTGGCTCGTCGCCTTCGGCTACGGCAGGGAGTGAGGTCGGAGCGGACGGCGGGACCCGCCTCGCCGGAGACGAGCCGCTCCCACGACCTGCCGCAGGCGGAGAGCCTCAAGAAGAGCCCGATTCGCTGAGGAATCGCGGGTGCTCGCGGCATGGATAGGCGCGTATGCCCGAACCGCTGGATCGAAGGCTCGACGCCCGGAGCCCGCTGGGCCTGGAGGACCTGCGCTGGCTGCGCCGGCTCGCGGTCCGCCTCGTGCAGGACCCGCACGTGGCCGAGGACGTCGTGCAAGACACGGTCGTCGCGGCTCTGACCCATGCGCCGTCGCAGCCACGGGAGCCAGGCGCGGCCCGCGCCTGGCTCGCGCGCGTGTTGCGGAACGTGGTTCGCCAGGGGCATCGCGCGGCGCGGCGGAGGGCGGCGCGCGAACGCGAGCACGGAACCGTCGAGGCGACCGCCGCGACCACGGAGGTCGTCGAGGAGCTCGCCTGGCACCGCACGCTGGTCGAGCAGGTGGAAGCGCTCGCGGAACCGTACCGGTCGACGATCGTCCTCCGGTTCCTGCGCGAGCGCTCGCCGCGGGACATCGCCGCGGAGCAAGGCGTCGCCGTGAAGACCGTCTACACGCGGATCGACCGCGGCCTCGCCCAGCTGCGCGAGGCGCTCGATCGACGCCACGGGGGAGATCGTCGGAGCTGGGTCGCGGCAGTGGCGACGTTCGCCTCGTCGGGCGAGAGCGAGGTCGGGCTGGGAGAGCTGCTTCTCGGAGGAGGACTCATGGGAACGAAGAGCAAGGTGGTCGTCGTTGCGCTGGTCTGCGCGCTGGGAGGAGGGATCGCGTGGCGGGCGGTGTCCCCGGACCCGGGACCTCGCGGATCCGGGGACCGCTCTCGAACGGAGACCAGCGCACTCGGACAGCGCGTCGCGACCCACGCGGAAGCCGCCGAGGTCGGGGATCTCGCCGTCCAGACGAACGGGTCGAGGCCGGGAGAGCAGAGAGCGCCGGTCGCGGCCGCGCGGCCGACGGAGGCGAGCTTCCTGCGCGTCGTGCTCGAAGGAGCCTCGGAGGAGTTCGCACGGCAGGCGACCGTCACCCTCGAGCCGGACGACGAGTCCGCGGCGCCGCGCGCTCGCGCGTCGTGGGAGTGCACGGGGACGATCAGCGAGTTCGACCTCGGCCCGTTCCTGGCGCGAGAGGCGGGCCAGCGGGACGCGTGGAGGGTGACCATTGCGCACCCGCTGCGCTTCGCGGAGACCGTTCGCGTCCCGCGGTCGAGCGGAGAGCGAGCGGAGTCGGGCCGGACCGTGTACGAGGCCCGCGTGCGCTTCGCCGACGTCGTCTACTGGCCCGAGTTCTCGCTGTCCGTCCGCGACGCCAGCACGCGCGCGCACCTCGAGGACGTGGAGCTGCGTGCGGTCACGAGCGCCTTCATGGCCTCGCAGCTGCCGCAGGACGCGGACTTCATCCTGTCCCTCGGGGACGCGCTCTCGTCGCCGATCCCGCTGCGCGGCGGGCGCAAGAGCACGCAGACCGATGCGGAGGTGGCCGGACTCGCGCTCGGCCCCAGCGAAGGCGGCTCGTCCAGACCGCTCGAGCTCCCGATGCACTCGGAGACCGAGCGCGGCGTCCTGTTCTTCGTGCGCGCGCCCGGCTACGCCTGGGAGAGCTTCCTGCTCGACGTGTCCACGGGCACCGACCAGGAGGTCCTCCTCTCGCGGGCCGCGACGCTGGAGTTGCGGACGACGAACGTGCAGCTCGCGCGCTATGCCGAGCTCGGCAAGGAGGCACGAATCCACGTCACGCGACCCGAACCCCACGAAGGAGCCGGACGCGTCTGGGAGGGAGCGCTCCTCGACTCGCACGCGACCGACGGCGTCCGCCTCGAGGGGCTCGAGCCGGGGGACTACCTCGTCACGGTCGAGCTGGGGAGCTGGAGCGAGCGGCGGCCGGTGCTCGTGCGCGAGCGGCTCGCGCTCGAGGCCCGGGAAGAGCGCAGCGTCCTCCTGTCGCTGGCCGATCCGCCCGAACCGCCGGTGCTCACCACCCTGCGCGGCGTGCTCAGCCTGCAGGACCCGGCCGAGCACTGGGGGGTCGCGCAGGTCGAGCTGCGCCTCTACGCCGCCGACCACCGCTACGGGGACGCGGACTTCACGCTCGGACTGGCGGACATGGAGCGCGTGGGCGGCGCGCTGCCGACCTGGGCGTTCCGTCTCGAGGACGTCCCGAGCGGCGTCTACCAGGCGCAGCTCGTGCCCTACCTCATGAACTGGAAGGTCGAGGTGCCGCGCGAAGGCGCGGCGGACCTGGAGCTCGTCGTGCCGAAGCTCGCGGAGGCGGTGATCGAGACCGTCGACGCGCGCACCGGGGAGCGGATCCCGCTGGACACCCTGCGCTACTTCGACCGGCAAGAGCTGCCGGATCGCGTGCACTTCTCCTGGAGCAGTCTCGATCGCTTCTTCGTCCACGCCGAGGAGGAGCCGGGTCTCTTTCGTCTGTGGATGCCGCCCGGCGCGGCGACGCTCACGACCTGGTCGATCCCGGAGGAGCTGGGCTACGGAGGACGCTCGCTCGAGTGGACGCTCGTGCCCGGACCGCAGGTCGTTCGCTTCGAGCTGAGCCCGCCCTACGCGATCCACCTCACGTACCGCGACGGGGGCGCTCCGCTGCCCTACGACGACCCGGTCCACTACTGGCCCGACGTCCGCGAGGTCGACGGCGAGGAGGCTCTGGACGTCCGCTTCCATCCGCCCGCGCGCCTGATCGAGCTGGAGGCTCCTGGCGTCTACGAGCTGCACTTCGACCACGTCGATGCGGCTCGCTTCCTCCCGCTGGCGCCGCGACGCGTCGAGGTCCGGGCGGGGGAGACCGCCGAGGTCGTCGTCGACCTGCGTCGGAGGTAGGCCGGCGCTCGGGCCTCACGGGGCCCCTCGGGGGCTCGGGCTCGAGGAACCGCGAGAGATTACGATTCTCCTCTCGCGTGCTCCGCCCCCGCGGGAACTCCCCTGGTGGACGACATGAAGGACCTTCCTCTCGACTCCACCGATCTCACCTGGCTCGCCGGTCTCGCGCAGGCGCTCCTGCGCGAACCGCACGCCGCGGACGACCTCGTCCAGGAGGCCGCCGTAGCGGCCCTGGAGGGATCGATCCCGGCGGAGGCGCCGCGGCGGGCCTGGCTCGCCACGGTCGCGCGTCGACTGGCGGCGCGTCGCTTTCGCGGCGAGAGCCGTCGGGAGCGGCGGGAAGAGCTCGCGGCCCGGCCCGAGGCGTTGCCCGACTCCACGGAGCTCGTGGAGCGCGCGGAGGTCGCCGAGCAGGTGACCGCCGCCGCGCGCCGCCTGCCCGAACCGTACCGGCGCACGATCCTCCTGCGTTTCCTCGAGGGCCGGAGCCCCGAGGAGATCGCGCGCGAGGAGGGGAAGCCGGCGGACACCGTGCGCTGGCGCGTACGGCGTGGGCTCGAGCTCCTGCGCGAAGAGCTGGTGCGCGAGCACGATCGAGACTGGTCCTCCTGGAGCGTCCTGCTTCTCCCCCTCGCCCGTTCTCACGGAGAGGCCGGTCTCGCGACCGCCGGTGCCGCGGGGGGAGTCACGGGGCTGGTCGCCTCCTGGATGACGATGAAAGGAACGATGGTGGTAGCGGCGGCCCTGGGCTGCCTGGGGATCTGGATGGTGGGGGACGAGGAGCGCGAGGCGGAGGCCCTGCGCGGCCGAGGTGCGCCCGCGCAGAGGGAGGTCGCGCGCGGACCGTCGAGCACTGCGCTCGCACCTCTCGTCGCGCTGGAGGCTCCCGACGCCGGCGACGCCACCGGATCCGACCGTACGGCGCAGGACGTGGGCGAAGGACCTGGTACGTCGGACGACGGAGCCGAGCGTGACGCGGTTCCCGCGAGCGACCTCGTCGGAACGGTCGTCGACGAGGAGGGCGAGCCGGTGCCCGGCGCCGAGGTCTTCCTGGTGCCCGCGGCCGGCTCCGCGCTCGTGCGGGAAGGCAATCGCGTGCGCACGTCGAGCGACTGGCGCGGTGCGTTCCGCATCGCGCGGTCCGAGCTCCGCGCCGCGTCCAGCGCGCCCGAGGACGAGCTCGCGTTCGACCTGGGGGTCTCCGCGGACGGGTTCCGCCGCCGGTTCGTCCCGGACGTGCTGGGGCGGGAGTCGGGCGGGAACCTCGTCGTCGTGCTCGAGCGCGGACGGACGCTGCGCGGTCGCGTGGTCGACACCGACGGCCGGCCCGTGTCGGGCCTCCAGCTGCTCGTCTGCTCCGGCGACGCCGCCATCGAGCACGTGAGTCCCAGCCAGCGTCGCCTGCGCGCGCAGCGCAGGGAGCTCGGGGACGCGAGCGTCGTCTACGACCAGTGCATCGCCACGACCGACGGGCGTGGAGAGGTCCTGTTCGTCGGCCTGCCTCCCGGCAACCTGCAGGTCCGCCCCCTGGATCCCGGCTGGACGATCGAGGCGACCCGGCGCGTGGACGAGGACACGAGCTACGTGGAGTGGACCGTGCAGCGGCGCCTGGGCGTGCGGCTCCTCGTGGTCGACGCGCGCACCGGTGCTCCCGTCGAGCGTTCGTCCGCCACGTTCTGCTTCGAGGCGACGTTCGCGAACGGGGACGTCGTTCCCTTCGAGCAGTGGGTCGGACGTGGCGACGGTGAGGTGAGCTTCGTGCTGGACGGCGAGTCCCTGCCGGGCCTCGAGAAGCGCACGCTGACGCGCGTCGTCTTCTACGGAACGGTCCGCTCGGGCGAGGGCGCCAAGGTGGACTGGGTCGCGGACGCGATCGAGGACGTGAACGGAGCCGTCGGCGTGGCCGAGGTGCGCGTCGAGGTGGACCCCACGCCTCCCCTCCCGGAGGAGGTCTTCGAGGAGCTCGAGGGAACCACCCTCGTCGAGGTCGACGTGCGCTACGAGGACGGCGTCCCGTTCCAGGGCGACCTGTACGTGCGCTGGCTCTCGCGCGCGGACCCCTCGCGGAACGACGGGGACGAGGCCGAGCTCGTCGGTCCGGGGCGGTACCGCCTGGAGATCCCGGCCGGCACGTGGACCCTCCAGGTCGCGGACGACGACGCCTCCGGCAGCCTCCCGCCCTGGTCGGAGACCGTGCGCTGCGAGCCCGACGGGAGAGCGGCCGTGTTCGCGACGCTCCAGCGCGGCGCGCGCGCGACGATCCCGCGGCCCGAGGGTTGGACCGGCGAGTGGTTCGTCCAGAGCTCCTGGCGCTCCGACGAGGGCGGGGACTGGCAGGGCGGCATCGTCTACAGCACCGCCTCGTCGAGCATGACGCTCACGGTGCTGCGTCCCGCCGAGTGGCGCTTCGAGCTTCGTCGCTCGTCGCTGGCACCCGACCCCGTCGTGCGGACGGTGGTGCTCGCGGAGGGCGACGCCGCCGTGGTTGGAGACTGACGGGCGCGGCTCGGGATCGCCGACTTCGCGTCCGGCGGCGGATCCCGAGCCGCTACACTGCCCGGGCGTGTCGCTCACTCCCGGACAGCCGCTCTCCTTCTACGAGATCCTCGGCCCACTCGGGGCGGGAGGCATGGGCGAGGTGTACCGCGCGCGCGACACGCGGCTGGAGCGCGAGGTCGCGATCAAGGTGCTGCCGGAGGAGCTCGCGGACGACGACGAGCGACTGCGGCGGTTCGAGCGGGAGGCGAAGACGCTCGCGTCGCTCAACCACCCGAACGTGGCGGGGATCCACGGGGTCGACCAGGTCGAGGACGTCTGCTTCCTCGCGCTCGAGCTCGTCCCCGGGAGCGACCTCGCCGAGCGGCTGCAGGACGGTGCGCTGCCGGTCGAGGAGGCGCTCGACGTGTGCCGGCAGATCGCCGAGGGGCTCGAGGCCGCGCACGAGGCGGGCGTGATCCACCGCGACCTGAAGCCGGCCAACGTGCGCGTCACGCCGCACGGAACCGCGAAGCTGCTCGACTTCGGGCTCGCCAAGCCCACGCGCGTCCGCGGGGCGTCCGGTAGCGCCACCCGCGCCGAACCCGACAGCGTGCTCGCGACGGAGGAGGGACTCCTGCTGGGCACGCCCACCTACATGTCGCCCGAGCAGGCGCGCGGCAAGCCCGTCGATCGGCGCACCGACGTCTGGGCGCTCGGCTGCGTGCTGTTCGAGTGCCTGACCGGCCGGCGCGCGTTCTCGGGCGAGACCTTCCCCGACGTGGTCGCGTCGATCGTGGGGAGGGAGCCCGCCTGGGACGCGCTTCCGCCGCTTCCTCCGCGCGTCGACGCGCTGCTGCGCCGGATGCTGGTCAAGGATCCGCGCTCGCGTCTGCGCGATGCGGGCGAGGCGCGCGTCCAGCTCGAGCTCGCTCGGGGCGAACCGGTCGTCGAGGCCGATCCGAGCGGCCAGCAGATCGACCGCGGGCCGGCAATGTCCTTCGGCTACGTGGTCGCGGCCGCCGTCCTGCTCGCGATCGGACTCGCGGCGGGGGCGTTCTTCGGAGGGGCGTCCTCCGAGCCCGTCGCGCCCGCGGCCACGCAGCCCAAGCTGCGGTTCGAGGTCGCTCAGCACGAGTCGAACGTGCTGCAGTCCGACTACGCGCTGTCGCCCGGGGGGTCGCACGTGGCCTGGAACGACCTCGCCGGGGTGCACGTGCGCGCGCTCGACACGCTGGAGACGCGCACGATCGTGGCCCCGCCGCCGGGCTCCGACCGACTCGCGGAGCCGGTCCACGCGATCGCCTGGTCCCCGGACGGAACCGCGCTGGCCTACTGCACCAAGGACAAGCTCTGGCGCGTGGACGTCGCGGGCGGCGCGCCGGTCGCGGTGGCCCAGGGGGAGGGGCTCGCCCTGGCGCCCGACACGCTCGTGTGGTTGCCGGACGACACCCTCGTGAGCGCGAATCCGGAGTCGGATGCACTCAGCACGGCACCCGCGGGGGGCGGGACGATCACGCCGCTCCTCTTCGAGGGACCGGACGACACGCTGCACTTCGACGCGGTCGTCGCGGCTCCCGGCGGGGGCCTCGTCCTCGCGCGTCACCGCCAGGGACTCGGCATCGTCGACACGCTGAGCCTCTACGAGGACGGCGTCCTGACGGACCTCACGCGGCTGGACGACTGGATGATCACCTGGATCGACTGCACGGCCGAGGCGATCTGGATCATCCGCGTCCTGGAGTCGGATCGCGCGCTCTGGAGGCTGCCGTTCTCGGCCGCGGAGCGCGCCGTCACGGGCGAGCCGGAGCTCGTGCGAAGCGGCGTCGTGGCGGCGCGCGTCGACGCCAGCGGGACGTCCCTGCAGGTCCTCGAAGGCGGCCGCGCGCAGTCCGAGATCGTCTGGCTCGACTTCGAGGGCGAGCTCGAGCCGCTGGAGCGCACCTTCGACGGGGAGTGGCTGATGCTCTCCCTGACGCATGCGCAGGACGCGATCCTGGTCAACCACTTCACGTCGAAGAGCACGGTCTGGTCCTACGACCTGGAGCGCAAGGTGTTCGTCCCCGTGCAGACGTTCGCGGAGGCCACCTCGACGCTGGCGGGGACGCTGCCGGACGGCCGGCTGCTCGCGAGCAGCTTCGGAGCGCTCGACACCCTCGCCTATCCCGCGGACGGACGCGGGGACCCGGAGCGCATCGTGCAGGGCGTCGTGGCGGACGTGACGCGAAACGGAGCGCACGCGCTCGTGATCGACAACCCGATGGGGGGGACGCCGATGCTGCAGGCCTACGAGCTCGGCTCCAGCGAGGCGCCGCGGGACCTGCGCGCGAGCGTGTCCGTCCTGACCGGTCTCCCGCGGCTCTCTCCCGACGGGAACTGGCTGCTCTTCAACGCGGAGCGGAACGGCGAGACGAACGTGCTGCTCACGCGCTTTCCCTCGGGCGAGGGCGAGTGGCAGGTCAGCGTCGGAGGCGGGGGCTCGGCCTGGTTCGGAGACGACGACGGCTTCCTGTACTACCAGAAGGGCGGGCTGTTCCAGGAGGCCGCGCTCGAGCTCTGGCGCGTTCCCTTCGTTGCGGCGCCCGGCGTTCAGCTGGGGGCTCCCGAGCGCCTGCTGACGATGGAGGACCCGATCGACCTGGCCGCCTACCACGCGCCGACCCAGCGCTTCGTCGGCATCCGTCGCCGGTCCTCGGCGCAGCGCCAGCTCGTGATCGAGACCGGCGTGCGCTAGCCCTCGACGGCGTCTCGCAGGCGGTCGATCGCGTCGTCCCACTGGGCCGAGGCGCGCTCCAGGTAGAGGTGGGCGTCGCGCATCGCCCTCGGCCGCAAGGCGAAGCGGCTCTCGCGACCCACGCGCTCGCGCTCGACGAGCCCCGCGTCGCGGAGCACGTGCAGGTGCTTGGTGACCGCCTGCCGCGTCAGCGCGAAGCCCTCCTGGAGCGCCTTGATCGAGCGGGGCTCGCCGTCTCCCAGTCGCGTGAGGAGCTGGAGACGCGTGACGTCGCCGAGCGCCGCGAAGACCGGAGCGACCTTCGCCTCGCGGCGCCGGGACCTAGCGGCGGACATGGGCCGCCACGTTCTCCGCCTGCAGGTCCCAGCCCTCGCGGTTGGAGCGCAGCACCTCGAGGCGCTTCGAGGCCGGGAACTGCAGGAAGCCCGACTCCGTGATCGTGAGGCGCGTCCCGTGCTCCGTGGGCTCCAGCCGGAACTCGACCAGGACCTTGGCGTCCGGCGCGTAGTCGCCCTCGGGGTCCACGGCGCTCGGAGGCCAGGAGAACGCGAACAGCCGTTCGGGCTCCAGGCGCTCGGTGAGGGACTCCCAGCGCATGTGCTCGTGGCCGGGATAGGTGACGCGACCGGTGGTCACCTCGCCGACCGCGAAGGGGCCGTCCAGCGCGACGCGGAACCACT
>CAZDYS010000044.1:0-1757 GCA_964509445.1 uncultured Planctomycetaceae bacterium | reverse complement strand
CCGGTGGTCACCTCGCCGACCGCGAAGGGGCCGTCCAGCGCGACGCGGAACCACTCTCCGAACTCCTCGTGGTCGGTGAGCGCGCGCCAGACGCGCGCGACGGGGGCGGCGAGCTCGACGATCTTCTCGATGCGGTCCGTCTCCGGGTTCATCTTCTAGCAACCTCCAGGTTGCGTAGGAGGATGCGGCCTCTGTTTCCAATGCAACCTCCGGGTTGCGAAAAGGCCCAGCCTCGCCGGGGCCACGCGATCGCGCGGGGAGAGCGAAAGCGCTCGGCGCGGCACCGACTCTCCATCTCACGGGAGACGGCAGCCCGCGACGCCTTGCCCGGGTGTTTCCGCGGCCGCGCCGCGTGTCCCTCCAAGAACGCGGACGCTCTTCCCGCCCTCCTCGAGAACACGGCGCGTCGGAAAGGGATTCCGCAGCGCGCGATGTGCTCCATGTAAGACATGGCCCAGGTGGGATTCCGTGCGTCCCTTTCGCGGAACTCCGCGGATAGGTCTCCAGTCGTAGCAGGCGACCGAGCGAGTGTGACGAGTGGATCCGGCAGGGACCGAGTGACGTCGACAGGCTCCTCAGAAACCGCATCCCGGATCGACACCTTCCCACACCGTCTCGAGCTCCATGCACGCCCCGTTCCCGTCGGCCTCGGCCGGCGCCGCGTGTGCGATCGCCTTGTCGACGATCGCGCTCGCCTTCTCCTCCTCTGTCCGCAGCCATGACGAGCTGGCGGACGCCGCCGGCCACGAACGCATGGTTCGGGCGCTGGCGCTCGTGGCGAGCACGTCCGAGGCGACCAACCCCTACCTCTCCTCCTCCGAGCTCGAGAAGCTGCGCGCGGCGGATCAGGCCGGAGAGCTCGCGAGCGACCTGATCTCGACCGTCAGCTCCTACATGCACCTCGGCCGCCTCGAGCTGCGCGTGGGGGAGCCGGATCGCGCGGTCCTGGCGTTCCAGCGCGCGCGGGACGAGGTCACCTCGTCCTCGGCGTCGTATCCGCGGCTCGAGCTGAAGATCGTCTACGAGCTGGCGCTCGCGAACCTGCGCGCGGGGGAGAACGCGAACTGCATCGCGCGACACACCTCCGAGAGCTGCATCCTCCCGATCACCGGGGACGGGGTGCACGCGGAGCAGAGCGGGTCGCGCGCCGCGATGGGTCTCCTCGAGGAGATCCTCGACTCTCCGCACACCGGCGAGGACATGCGGCTCGCGTGCCGCTGGCTCCTGAGTCTCGCCGCGATGACGGTGGGTGAGTACCCGGATGGCGTCGACCTCGACGACGCGGTGCCGCCGAAGGCGTTCGAGAGCGACGCGGAGATCGCGCGCTTCGTGGACGTCGCTCCGGGGCTCGGGATCAATTCCTTCGACCTCGCCGGCGGAGCGCTGGTGGAGGACTACGACGGTGACGGCGTCCTCGACCTCTTCGCCTCCACCTGGAGCACGACCGGGGAGCTCTCCTACTTCGCCGCGGACGGTGAGGGCGGCTTCGACGCGCGCACCGAGGCGGCCGGCCTCCAGGGGCTGACCGGCGGGCTGAACCTCGTGCAGGCGGACTACGACAACGACGGAGACGTCGACGTGCTCGTGCTCCGCGGCGCCTGGCTCGGCGCGGACGGCGCCCACCCGAACTCGCTCCTGCGCAACGACGGCGGGTCCTTCACGGACGTGACCTTCCCCGCCGGACTCGCCGAGAACTCGCACCCGACGCAGGCCGCGGCCTGGGCCGACTACGACCTCGACGGCGACCTCGATCTCTA
>CAZDYS010000043.1:0-14095 GCA_964509445.1 uncultured Planctomycetaceae bacterium | reverse complement strand
GTCGCCCCGCACGCGCTCGCCCACCGCATCGTGCTGGACTACCGCGCGCGTCTCGACGGCGTCGACGGACGAGGCGTCGTGGCCGAGCTCTTGTCCTCGGTCGGCGAGGTGGGGCAGGAGCTGCCGGCGGAGCTCGCGGCGGAGCGCGTGACCGGCGGAGCGGACCGCTGACGGCCATGCTTCGCTCGCTCTTCGCCCTCGCCGCGCTCGTCGTTCCGGCCGCGGGCCAGGAGAGTCGTGCGCTGGAGGACGGATCGGTCGAGCTGTTCGCCGAGACGGCCTGGCCGGAATCGCTCACGCGCGGCTTCCGCCCGATCCCGATCCGCCTCCAGAACTACTCGGACCGCCCGCAGGTCGTCACCGTGATGGCCGAGTCGAACGGGTGGCGCCGGGCCTCGCACCGCGTCGAGGTGCCCATTCGCCTCGAGCCGGGCCAGACGTTCCGACACGAGCTGGTCGTGCCCGCCTTCCTCGACGAGGGCTGGCTCAACCTGGAGCTCCAGCGCGGCATGGAGAGCGCCTACATCGGGCTCAGCGTGGGCGACTCCAGCGGACTGGCGGTCGACCCCGTGCTGCTCCTGCGCGACGGCGACAACTCGACCGCGCGCATCGAGGGCTGGGTCGAGGCGCTGCAGGAGCACGAGCTCGCCGCGCACGGAACGCAGAGGGTGTACGACGTGTCCCTGGCGGCGCTCTCCTCGGATCGCGCGCCGGGGCGCTTCCTGTCCTACACCAGCCTGAGCGCGGTGGTCGTGGACACCGACACCGTCGCGCTGTCCGACGTCCCCAGCGCCGCCCTGTCCTGGGCGCGCTCCGGGGGCACGCTGGCTCTCCTGGGACCGGACGCCGCACGGATCGCGCGCTCCTCTCCGGAGCTCGCCGGATGGGTCGAGGACCGCTTCCGGCTCGAGGAGATCCCCGGGGAGGCCTACGCGTTCGGGAACGGCACGCTCGTCCTGGGGGAGTCGCTCTTCGGTGCGAGCGAGTGCACCGCCGTCCAGCGCGCGCTCGACCGCAATCGCCGCGAGGGTTTCGGACGTCTGCGCGTCGACACGCTCGAGGAGCCGGTGGTCCCCGGACTCCCGGAGGTGCCGTACCGCGCGTTCATCCTGTTCCTGATCGCGTTCTTCGTGGTCGTCGGACCGATCAACTTCCAGCTGGTGCGCCGCTCGCGGCGGCCCGCCTGGCTGCTCGTGACGATTCCTCTCCTCGCCGTGGGGGCGAGCGTGCTCGCGCTCGGCTACGGCATCTTCTCGCAGGGCATCGACACGCGGGAAGCGGAGCACTCCGTCACCGTCCTCGACCAGCGCGACCACCGCGCGGCGAGCGTCGAGCGGCGCTTCTTCTTCGCGGGCCTCGCGCCCGGCGACGGGCTGCGTCCGGGGCCGTCGACCGCCATCTTCCCGGCCGGGAAGGGAGCGCGACGGCGGGAGGCGCTCTACCTCGCGCAGGACGCCGGCTCGCTCGTCCTCTCGGGCGAGTTCCTGCCCGTTCGGCGGACGGCCGAGCAGGTGCTCGTCTCGGAACGCGCGGCGCGGGGGCGCCTGCGGTTCACGCGCACGGACGACGGCCGCCTGCGCTGCGAGAACGCGCTCGGCGCCGAGCTCGAGGCGCTCGTGCTGCGGGACGAAGCCGGTCGCCTGCACGTCTGGAGCGAGGAACAGTCGTCGCTCCCGGTCGGAGACGCGGTCGAGCTGACCGCGCTCGAGGAGGAGGACCTGGAGGAGGTCTTGCAGTCCTGGGGCATCGACCTGGGCGACGAGGGGGAGACGGCCGAGAGCGCGACTCCCGAGGAGCGCGACGACGCGAGGCTCGCCGTGACGGTCCCCGTGGTGGAGGAGCCCGAGGTCCCGGCCGTCGCGCCCGAGCCCGAGCTCCGGCTTCGCGAGGCCTGCTACCTCGCGCGTCTGCGGACGAACCCGTTCCTCGACGACGCAGGCCTCTTTCCCGACCGCGTGGTCGGCGAGCACTTCGTCTACGGCGTGCTGTCCACGAACCCGAAGGAGTGGGAATGAGCACGACCGCTCTCGAGGTTCGTGGACTCCGGCGCAGCTTCGGCAAGTTCAAGGCCGTCGACGACGTCTCCTTCGAGGTCGCGCGCGGGCAGATCTGCGGGTTCATCGGACCCAACGGCGCCGGCAAGACGACGACCATGCGGATCGCGGCGACGCTGGACCTGCCGGACGCCGGAGACGTGTACCTGAACGGTCGCTCGGTGCTCGAGGCGCCGCGTGCGGCGCGCCGCAGCCTGGGCTTCATGCCCGACTCCTACGGCGCCTACACCTACGTCACGGTCCTCGAGTACCTGGACTTCTTCGCGCGCGCCTACGGGCTCGGTCGCGACCGCCAGAAGACCATCGATCGCCTGGTGGAGTTCACCTCGCTCGGGGACATGCTCGACAAGCCGACGACGGCGCTCTCGAAGGGCATGAAGCAGCGGCTGTGCCTCGCGAAGACGATGCTGTCCGATCCGGACGTCCTGATCCTGGACGAGCCGGCGGCGGGCCTCGACCCGCGCGCGCGGATCGAGCTGCGCGAGCTCGTGAAGGCGCTCGCCGACATGGAGAAGGCGATCCTGATCTCCTCGCACATCCTCTCCGAGCTCGGCGAGATGTGCGACAGCGTGGTGATCATCGAGGGCGGACAGGTGAAGGCCCACGGATCGGTCGCCGGCATCACCGAGGGGCTGCGTCCCTCCGAGACGCACGTGTACGCGCGCGCGCTGTGTGGGGCCGAGGTGCTCGAGAAGGCGCTGCTCGAGACGCCCGGCGTCTCGACCGCCCGCATCGAGGAGTCCGGGGTCGTGTTCGCCTTTCAGGGCAACGACCAGCAGCTGGCCCAGCTCGTCGGGTCCCTGGTGCGGCGCGAGCTCGGGCTCCTGGAGCTGCGCCCGGAGAGCATCGATCTCGAGGACGTGTTCCTGTCGATCACGGAGGGACGGGTGCAATGAGCTCCATCGCCGCCGCCTTGGCCCCGATCGGGCGCTGGATCGATCGCCTGTTCGCCCCCTGGAACGCGCGCCTGAACCCGATCCTCGTGAAGGAGGTGCGTCAGGCCCTGCGGGGGCGCTACTTCACGATCGTGTTCTGGATCATGGTCGCGCTCGCGACGGTGATCGGCTGCATGCTCCTGGTCGAACAGGGGCGCAAGGGCGATCCGGACGGGGGCATCGTGTTCTTCCTCGCGATGTACTCGTGCCTGAGCGTCGCGGTGCACGTGTTCGTCCCCTTCTCGGCCTTCCTGTCGGTCGGCGCCGAGTGGGACGAGAACACCTACGACCTCCTGGTGCTGTCGAACCTCGGTCCGTACCAGATCGTGTTCGGCAAGCTGCTGTCCGCCTGCGTGCAGACGCTGCTGTTCTACTGCGCCTTCGGTCCGTTCCTCGTGTTCGCGTTCCTCCTGCGCGGCCTGGACCTGTTGGGCGCGGCCTGGATCCTCGGAGGCACGCTGGTGACCTCCTTCGGGCTGATTAGCCTCGCGCTGTGCTTCTCGAGCCTCGTGCGTCACCGCTTCGCTCGCGTCTTGATGATGGCCCTGCTCGCGGCGGCCCTGATCTGGTGCACCGGCGGGAGCATCCTGTTCAGCACCACGCTGTTCGAGGAGCGCTTCCTGCACACGCCCGAGTTCCCGCCGGCGGCGCTCACCGTGCTGTCTGCAGCGGCCTTCGTCGGCTTCTTCTCGCTGGCCTTCGCCGCGACGCGCTTCATGCACGTCGAGGAGAATCGCTCGACGCTCCTGCGCGTGCTCACGACCGTGCTGACGCTGGCCGGACTCGGGTGGATGGCCTACTTCTACCTGACCTTCAAGGAGCCCGAGATCCTGGGGGTCATCGGGACGATGACGCTGGTCGCGATCACGCTGCTCGGCACGACCTTCGTGGCCGAGCCCGAGGCCCTCGGCCGCCGGGTCCGCCGGCAGGTCCCACGCAACCCGGTGCTCGCGCTGGCCTCCCTCCCGTTCTTTCCGGGCGGAGCGCGCGGCGTGGTGCACTACGCGTTCAACGCCCTGCTCCTGTTCGCCGGCGGAGCCGCCCTGTACCTCTTCGCTCCGCCTTCGTCCCCGCTGCGCGATCACTGGCAGGTCGCACCGTTCCTCTTCTTCGTCTACCTCCTGGCCTACCTCGCGGTTCCCACCGCGTTCCTCGCGCGCTGGACCGGTGACCTGAAGGTGCGGATCCTCTCTCGGCTCCTGGTGCCCTTCGTCGCCGCGATGGGGTTCGTCGTGCCGTCGATCCTCGGGTTCCTGTTCGGCAGCTCGGAGATGATGCGCGGACGCCACCCGGGCAACCCCGTGTGGCTCGTCGAGGAGATCGTCCGCGACGGGCGCTGGGGCCTCGCCCTTCCGGCCGCGCTGTTCGGACTCGTGACCCTGGTGGTCAACCTGCCGCGCCTGACCAAGGCGATCCGGGAGACCCTGACCTGCAGCGACCAGGCGCCTCCCGTCGCCGGCGCGTCCGCGAGCCATGCCGGTCCCGACGCCTGAGACCGCGCGCCTGGCGGAGCTCTACCGGCTCGCGCTGCTCCATCAGCGCCGGCGCGGTCCGGCGGGGGAGCTGCTCGGCTCCGGCACCGGCTCGTCGCTCGAGTTCCAGGACCGGCGCAGCTACGCACCGGGGGACGACGTCCGCCACCTCGACTGGCGCGCGCTGGCGCGGACGGACACCCTCTACGTGCGTCAGTACCGCGAGGAGATCCTGCCGCGCGTCGACCTCCTGATCGACGGGTCGGGGTCGATGGCGGTCGAGGACGAGAAGGCCCAGCTCACGGTCGATCTCGCGGAGCTCCTGGCCGGTGCGGCCGTCGCGGGCGGGTTCCAGGTCGCCGTGGTCGTCCTGGGCGACCGGCCGGATCGCCTGGAAGCCGACCGCCTGCGCGCCGCCGGGATCGCGTTCGAGGCTCGCAGTCCGCTGACGGCCTCGCTGCGCGAGGCGGGGGCGCTGCTCCGCCCCGGTAGCCTGCGCGTCCTGGTCTCGGACTTCCTCTCACCGCACGCGCCCCAGGACCTCGTGCGCGGCTTGGCCCGCTCCAGCGGAGGCCTGGGCCTCCTGCAGGTCCTCGGTCGCGCGGACCTCGAGCCGCCCCAGGACGCGGCCCTGCGCCTCACGGACGCGGAGAGCGGAGAGGCGCTCGACCTGATGCTCGACGGCAGGGCACGCACGCGCTACCTGGAACGCCTGGAGAAGCTGGTCGCCGGGCTGCGCTCCGAGTGCCTGCGGGCCGGGGCGAGCTTCGTGCAGCTGGACGCCGGAGTGCCTCTCGCGGAGCATTGTCGCGGGATCCTGTCCCGCGAGCGCGTGCTGGCACCGGCCTGAGGGATCCCGTATCACGCGAGGGCGCGCGTCACGACTCCGCACCTCTCGCGTAGGTGCCGCGCGTCGCCCCACGGAGGTCCTCTTGCACGTCGCCATCCTCGGAAACGGAGTCACCGGAGTCAGCGCCGCCCTGCGGCTGCGCGAGAAGCGTCCCGACTGGGACATCACGATCGTCTCCGGCGAGTCGACCTACCACTACTCGCGTCCCGCGCTGATGTACGTGTTCATGGGGCACCTGCGCTACCGGGACACGAAGCCCTACGAGGACTCGTTCTGGGGCGAGAAGCGCCTGGACCTCGTGCGCGGCTGGGTGACCGGGATCGACCTCGAGGCGCGCCAGCTCCGCTTCCAGGATCGCGAGCCGCTGGCTTTCGACCGGCTGCTCCTGGCGACGGGCTCGAAGTCGAACAAGTTCGGCTGGCCCGGGCAGGACCTGGTGGGAGTCCAGGGGCTGTGGGGCCTGAACGACCTGAAGGAGCTCTACGACAACGTCACGGTCACGCGGCACGCGGTGATCGTGGGCGGCGGGCTGATCGGGATCGAGCTCGGGGAGATGCTGCACTCGCGCGGCGTCCACGTGACCTTCCTCATCCGTGAGAGCTCCTACTGGAACAACGTGCTGCCGCCGGAGGAGTCCGCCATGGTCAGCCGGCACATCGAGGAGCTCGGGTTCGACCTCCGACGCGAGACCGAGCTCCAGGAGATCCTCGACGACGGGCACGGGCGCTGCGCGGGCATCGTGACCAAGGCCGGGGAGCGCATCGACTGCCAGCTGGTCGGTCTGACGGCCGGCGTGTCCCCGAACGTCGACCTGGTGCGCGACACGCCGATCGAGGTCGGCCGCGGGATCCTGGTCGACCGCAGCCTGCGCACCAACGTGGAGGGCGTCTTCGCCGCCGGAGACTGCGCGGAGATCGTCACGCCGGAGGACGAGCGGAACTGGATCCAGCAGGTCTGGTACACCGGCAAGAGCCAGGGCGAGCTCGTGGCCGACGTCCTCGCCGGCGAGGAACGCGTCTACGAGCCGGGCATCTGGTTCAACTCGGCGAAGTTCCTCGACCTCGAGTACCAGACCTACGGCCGCGTCCACCTGCGCGTCCCGGGGGAGCGGAACCTCCTCTGGCAGCACCCGACCGAGCACAAGGCGATCCGCATCGTGACCCTGCCTGCCGAGGGGCGAGAGCCGGTCATCGGCTTCAACCTGATGGGCATCCGCTGGCGGCACGAGGTGTGCGAACGCTGGATCGCGGAGGAGGTCGAGGTGGGGGACGTGCTCGGCCGCCTGAGCGAGGCCAACTTCGATCCCGAGCTCTTCCGTCGCTACGAGTCCGAGGCCGTGCGGGCCTTCCGCACCCAGCTGGCGCAGGAGGTGCCCGCGTGATCGACGTGAAGACCCTGTCCTACGACTACGACGAGGAGGAGCTCGGCTTCGGCCAGCCGGTGACCCCGCCGGACGTGCAGCCGGAGGAGCTGCCGGCGACGACCAAGCTCGCGCTCGCGGCGGTCGCACTGGGAGCCCTGGGGTTCCTGCTGCAGGCGTTCAGCGGTCCCTGGAACGGCACCTGGACCGGCTTCCTCGCGAGCTTCGGGCTCCTGTCGGTCGGCGCGGCCGTCGCGTTCTGGACGGAGCTCTCCGGAACGCAGCCGGGCATCAAGCACGACGGGACCTGGTTCCGCGGACTGATCGCGCGCGGTGCGCTCGGCTGGGTCGCGGGCATCGCGATGACCGCGCTCTACGTGCTCCTGTACTTCTTCCCGTCCACGCTCGGGTACGAGCGTGCCGTGTGGGCGGCGGACGGCACGCTGGTGTCGGAGGCGCGCGTGACGGGCGGACTGGTGCTGGCGGTCGAGCCGATCGCCCACGCGCTCGGCGTCCAGACCTCGGAGTGGTTCCTGTACGGCGTGCTCTACACGCTCGCCATCCTGGTCTTCGGCGTGCGCATGTTCGCGCGCTATCGCCACAACCGCTACCACCAGCTGCGCACGGCCTCGGTCATGTTCTTCCAGGCGGTGTTCGCCTGGTACCTGCCGCAGCTGCTCGTGCGCTTCCAGCTGCCCTACGTCGAGTTCAACGGCGTCTGGCCGCTGAAGAACGACTACCTGTGGCCCGAGAAGGTCTCCGGTCAGTTCCTCGGCGCGGGCACCGCGGGCACGCTGCTCCTCGTGTTCGCGATCGCGGGCGTGATCGCGACCCCGATCCTGACCTACTTCTTCGGCAAGCGCTGGTACTGCTCCTGGGTGTGCGGCTGCGGCGGCCTGGCGGAGACCCTGGGGGATCCCTGGCGGCAGCTCTCGGACAACTCCACGCGCGCCTGGAAGATCGAGCGCTGGATGATCCACTCGGTGCTCGTGCTCGTGGTCGTCACGACGATCGCGGTCTGGGTCGACGCGTCGACCAGCGGGAACCTCTACGGCAGCTGGTCCGGCGGCCTGCGCTGGGCCTACGGGTTCGCGATCGGCGCCGTGTTCTCGGGCGTCGTCGGCGTGGGCTTCTACCCCTTGCTCGGCAACCGCGTCTGGTGCCGGTTCGGATGCCCGCAGGCGGCGATCCTCGGCATCTTCCAGCGGTTCTTCTCGCGCTTCCGCATCACGACCAACGGCGGTCAGTGCATGAGCTGCGGGAACTGCTCGACCTACTGCGAGATGGGGATCGACGTGCGCGCCTACGCGCAGAACTCGGAGAACATCGTGCGCGCGAGCTGCGTCGGGTGCGGCGTGTGCGCCGCGGTCTGCCCGCGCGGCGTGCTCAAGCTGGAGAACGGCCTCGTGGGCGACCGGTTCGAGGGGTCCGACGAACCGCTGCGGGCGCTCAAGGAGTCCTTCCGCGAGCCGGACATCTACGGCTACCAGTCCTGGAAAGGTCCGGGCTGCTAGGCGCTCAGTCGTTCTCCTCGGCCCAGGCCTCGTCCTTCAGGAACGAGAGCGCGACGTCCGGGTCGCGCGTGGGCAGCTTGCAGGCGAAGTCCCGGCAGACGTAGGCGGTGGCGGGTCCGTCCGAGGACTGGTGCTCCGTGTAGGGGACCAGCTCGACGATGCGTTGACCGTCTCCGGGCGGGCGCAGCACGAGCACCTTGTTCGGCACGAAGCCCTGCTGGAACGCGCGCAGCATTCCGCGCGTGTCGTCCGCCGCCGGGTCGCCGGCGATCACGACCTCGAAGGACGGACCCAGCGCGAAGTCGAGGGCCGAGAGCAGGAACGTGTGGGAGCTCGCACCCTCCCGGACCGCGCCGGCCGTCCAGCGCAGCGCGCCGGCGGCGTGCTCCTCGTAGGCGGTGTCGCCGGTCAGACGAGCGAGCCGCAGGAGGTTCCAGGCGGCCACCGAGTTGCCCGAGGGCGTCGCTCCGTCGTAGGCCTCCTTGCCGCGCACGGCCAGGAGCTCGGCCGCGTCGTCGGCGGACAGGAAGAAGCCCCCGTTCTCGGCGTCGAGGAAGTGCGCGAGCATGGCGTCCGTCAGCTCGATCGCCGCCTCGAGATAGCGCACCTCGAACGAGGTCTCGTAGAGGTCGAGCAGACCCCAGCCGAGGAACGCGTAGTCCTCCAGCGTCCCGGGGAGCCCGGCTCGACCGCCGCGCGCGCGCTTGTAGAGACGGCCCTCCTCGTCTCGTAGCACGGTGAGCGCGTGGTCCGCCGCGGCCCGCGCGCGCGCCACGTACTCCTCGTCTCCCCAGGCCTGGGCCGCGCGCGCGAAGGCCGCGATCATCAGGCCGTTCCAGTTCGTGAGGATCTTGTCGTCCTTGAGCGGGTGGATGCGCTGCTCGCGCGCGGCGAACAGGGTCTCGCGCGCCGCGGTCAGGCGGCGGTTGAGCGCGCGCCGGTCGATCCCGAGCTCGACGGCGAGCTCGTAGGGGAGCTTCTCCAGGTGCAGGATGTTGCGGCCGGTGCGCTCCTTCGTCGCCTCTTCGAGGAAGTTCCCCTGGTCCGTGGCGCGGAAGACGCGCCCCACGAGCGTGCCCTCCTCGTCTCCCAGGAGGTCGATCAGCTCCGAGCGCCTCCACAGGTAGAAGAGGCCCTCCTCGCCCTCCGAGTCCGCGTCCTCGGCCGAGTAGAAGCCGCCCTCGGGGGCCGTCATGTCGCGCGCCACGTAGGTGAGGATCTCGCGCGCGGTCTGCTCGAACAGGGGGTCGCTCGTGCGCTGCCAGCCGGCCGTGTAGGCCATCGCCATCAGCGCCTGGTCGTAGAGCATCTTCTCGAAGTGGGGGACCAGCCAGCCGGCATCCGTCGAGTAGCGGTGGAACCCGAAACCGACGTGGTCCCAGATGCCGCCGAGTCGCATCGCGCGCAGCGTGGTGGTCGCCATCTCGAGCGCCCGCGTGCCCTCGTTCCTCCGGTCGTACTGCAGGAGGAACAGGAGGTTGTGGGGGACCGGGAACTTCGGCTGCGTCCCGAAGCCCCCGCGCGCCTCGTCGAAGTTCGCCTCGAGCTGCCGGTAGGCGGTCTCGAGCACGCTGGCGTCGAGGGCCTCGCCGGGCTTGCCCTGGCCCAGGTCGTTCATGAACTGCCAGGCCTGCTCCGCGTTCGCGAGCAGACCCTCGCGGTCGCTCTCCCAGACCTCCGAGATCAGCGGGACGAGATCCAGCATCCCGCGGCGACCGAAGCGGCCTTCCTTCGGGATGTAGGTCGCCGCGAAGAAGGGCTTCTGCTCGGCGGTCATGATCACGGTGTTCGGCCAGCCGCCGGAGCCGGTCATCGCCTGCGTGACGCGCAGGAACACGTGGTCGAGGTCCGGGCGCTCCTCACGGTCGACCTTCACGCACACGAAGGCCGCGTTCATCAGGCGCGCGACCTCTTCGTCCTCGAAGGACTCGTGCTCCATGACGTGACACCAGTGACAGGTCGAGTAGCCGACGGACAGGAACACCGGGCGGTCGAGCTCGCGCGCGCGGGCGAAGGCCTCCTCGCCCCAGGGATACCAGTCCACCGGGTTGCGTGCGTGCTGCTGGAGGTAGGGGCTCTCCTCGAAGACCAGGCGGTTGAACTCCTCGCCGCCGTCCGGAGGGAGCGCGGCGATCTCCTCGGCCGAGGGCAGCGGTGTGCGCTGCTTTCCGTGCGACTCGTCCCGCGGGGCCACGGGATCGGTCTCCTGGGCGACGGCGGACGTGGGGCAGAGGCCGAGGAAGAGGACGACGAACGACGCGGGGAACGAGGGACGCATGGACGCCAGCCTAGCGATCCGGGGCTCGCGGGGCTCTCACCGGTGGAGCGGGGTTCGCGGAGGAGGCCGAGCGGAGTCGGGGCGCGCGTTCCGGCGCTAGCGATCGGTCCGTCGTCCCGCACGATGGCGGGCGCGATCGAGCGCGGAGGTCACGGCGCCGGTCGCCTTCCGGGGCCCCGTGGCGGTCGGTCGCGCGGGCTCCGCGGGAGCGGGCGCGTCGAAGGCTCGGGCCGCTTCCCGGGCAGCCTTCGAGCGCGGGCGCGACGGCCCGGCCTGGGCGTCCTCGATCTCCTTGGCGCGGGCGCGACGGCGCCGGGACAGGCGACTCGCCAGGGACGACCACAGTCCGAGGCGCCGGCCGGCCACCTCCAGGAGGAGCAGCAGCAAGGCCGCGAGCATCAGCTCGCGCGACACGATGCGCCAGGCCAGCGTGGCGCGTTCTCCGCGCAGCAGCGTGTGTCCCGCCGGGGCGACCTCGCCGCCCGTCTCCTGGGCGAGCCGGCGCAGCAGTCGCTCGCCGGCGGTGGGGTCCGGCTGACGTTCGAACTCGGGCGAGTAGGGCAGGACCATCGGCGGCAGGTCCTCGAAGCGTCCGTCCGCGAGGCGCAGCGTCCCGAGCGTGACGCCCTCGGCGTCCAGCTTCAGGCGCGTCTCGAAGCGGTTCGAGCCGGTGCGCTCGAACAGGTGATCGGTCTTCGTGCCGTCCGGTCGCAGGAGCTTCGCGGACAGCTTGGACGTGTCGACCGGCACGCTCGCGTTCGGGTCGACCTCGACCGTCAGGATCGCCTCGTCTCCGACGCGCCGGACGGTCGGGAAGAGGTCCGTCGGACGCTCCGTCCCCGCGAGCCAGCGCGCGAGCGTCACGAAGAAGCCCGCGAAGCCGGGCCACTCGACCAGCGGCTCGCCGAACGTGCCGCCGACCTGCGTGCAGACGGCGGCGCTGCGACCCAGGCCCTGGTTCCAGAACGCGAGGATCGGCGCGCGGTACTCGTCCTGCGTGACGGCCCCGGCGATCGCGCCCTCGCGCAGGTAGTTGAGGTTGTAGCCGTCGAGGACGGGGAACGCCTCCGCGCCGGATCCGAGCGCCTCCGGGTCGCCCAGTCCGAACAGGCCCGGCAGGGTCTCGACGGAGGTCGGCTGCTCCAGGAACGTCGAGCGCGCGACCTGCAGCGTGTCCTGGGCGAAGAGCTTCGGGAGCTCGGTCGCGTCCGTCGTGAAGTAGATCTCACCGTCTCCCTGCCGCGCCGTCGCCCGCAGGAACGCGGCGTCCTGGTCGAACTCCGTCCCCAGCGCGATCACGGAGACCGTCGTCCCCATCTGCTTCATGCGCTCCACGAGCTCGGGCACGCCCTCCTGCTCCTCGGAGTCCGCGGCGTCCGAGAACAGCACGATGTGGCGATTCGCGTGCGTGGACCTGTCGAGCATGCGGCCCGCCTCGAGCAGCCCGCTGTAGACGTAGATCCCGCCGCCCATGGACTCGATGCTGCGCGCCTTCTTCGTGAGCAGGTCGACGTTCTCCACCGGCACGAGGTCCTGGATCACGTGGGGCTCGGAGTCGACCGCGATCAGACCGACGGAGTCCAGCGGGGAGAGCAGCTCGATGGCCGCCGCGGACCCCTGGTTCGCGAGGTCCATCTTCGTGCGCCCTCCGTCGACCCCGGCGGACATCGAGCCGGAGCGGTCGAGCACGAGGATCAGCGACACGCCCTGCTTGCGGTGCTCCTGCCGCAGCTCCATGGACACCGGCAGGAGCTCGTCGACCGCGGTCAGGTGGTAGCCGCCGACGCCGAAGGCGCCCTTGCCGCCGGTCATCAGGAGGCCGCCGCCGCGCTCGACGACGAAGTCGGCCAGCGCCTCCATCCCGCGCGTGCCCAGTCGGTTCGCGGAGACGTTCTCCAGCACGATGCCGCGCCAGGCCGTCAGGCGCACCGGGGTCAGCTCGAGGTCCTCCGGCGCGAACACGTCGACCGGCACTCCGGAGCGCGCGAGGGCGCGCGTCAGGGTGTCCTCGCGCCCGTCGTCGTTCAGGACGAGGATCCTGCGCGGTCCCTGCGCGTGCAGAGCGCCGAGACCGCGGTTGTTCTCGGGAACGCGGTCGTTCTCGGAGGTCAGCTCGAGGGTGTAGTCGGCGACGCCGGTGTCGTTCAGCACGTCCCGGAACAGGAGGCGCGTGAAGCCCGCCTCGAAGGTCCGCTCCCCGCGCGAGAGGACGCGGTCCCCGCGCCGCAGCACGTAGCTGCCGGTCACGGTGCGATCCGTCTCGACCCAGGCGCTGAACTGGAACGGCTCCCCGAGCTCGGCCGCCGACGGCAGGTCCAGTCGCTCGACGGAGAGGTCCGCGGCCGCCGGACGCTGGACCGGCCGCACGTCGACGCGAATGCCGCGCGCGAACGCGCGGCGGGCCGCTTCCAGCGGATCGCGGCCGTTGCTGTCACCGTCGCTGACGACCAGGACCGACGCCTGGCGGCCCTCGGGGATCAGCTGCAGCGCGGCCTCGAGCCCGTCCGCCAGATCGGAGGCGTTGGCGTCGACCTGACGCGCGAAGCCGGTGAACGTCGCCTCCTCGTCCGGCAGCGTCTCCACGGCGGCCTCCGCGCCGAACCCGACCACGGCCACGCGGTCCCCGTCGACGCGGCTGCCCTCCGCCAGCCGGATCAGCTCGAGCGCGCTGTCCACGCCCTCGCGGGGCATCGACAGCGACCGGTCCACGACGACCACCAGGTCGCGGCCCTCGTCCTCGAGTCTCCAGTAGGGAGCCGCGAGGGCCAGGACGATCGCGACCAGCGCCGTGAGGCGAACGACGTTCGTCCCCAGGGACGGATCGCGCGCGCGCCACCAGAGCCACAGGCCGGGCAGGAGCAGCAGCAGGAGCTCCGGGCGGACGAACCCCATCAGCCGACACCTCCCTGCGGAGCGCCGCGGAACCGTCGTCCCGTCAGCACCCACCAGTCGAGCACGAGGCACGCGAGCGCGCCGAAGAGGAGCAGGGTCTCCAGCGGCCCCATGCGCGTCAGGGTGCTGGCACGCGCGAGGTCCAGCTCGCGCACGCCGCTCTGGAGCCCGCGCAGGTCGGACTCCTCGGGGTCGCGGAACTGGACGCCGAAGCGCGCGACCAGGACGCCGTCGCGGGTGAGCCCGTAGAGCCCCGGCGTGGTCAGGTCGTCGAGGACGAGCACCTCGCGCGCGGGGACGTCCCGCGGCTCGAAGTCGCCTCCGGCGTGCAGCGCGAGCGGACCGACCGTGTAGGTCGCCGGGGTGTCCGCGTGGTAGACGAGGGGCTGGCCGACGGCGATGTTCGGATCCTCCGGACCGGGCAGGGCGCGTCTGCGCAGCTCGATCCAGTTCGCGAGCAGGATCGGCCAGTCGGGAGACGTCTGCAGCGTCGAGCGGAACGGGTCCAGGGCCAGGTGCAGGTGACGCGCGCGTCGCTCGACCTCCTCGCTGAGCAGCGTGCGCTCCCCGGCCGAGACGATCGGCGTGCCCGGGAGGGCGGCGGCGTTGCTGACGGACCAGACCACGCCCTCGAGCGTGAGGCCGTCGAGCAGCGGGTGGCTGCGCTCCACGAGGAACGGCCCGACCCAGTCCTCGAGGTCCGCTTCCAGCCCCAGGTCCGCCTGGAGGTTCAGCGTCCA
>CAZDYS010000042.1:0-14117 GCA_964509445.1 uncultured Planctomycetaceae bacterium | reverse complement strand
TCGAGCCGCGGTCGATCCGCCAGCTCCGCGATCGCGCGCTGGTAGCGGCGCAGCTCCACCCCGGGGTCGCCGCCGCGGTTGGAGAGCTCGTCCGGATCGCTCGCGAGGTCGTAGAACTCCGGCGCGCTCGTGTGGACGTACTTTCCGTCCGCGTCCAGCCAGCCCGCGATCGGGCTCCACCCGAAGGCCAGGTAGCCGTAGTAGGACTCGAAGTACACGCCCCGGTCCGCGGGGGCCGGAGCGCTGAGCACGTCGCGCCCGTCGACGTCTCCGATCGACTCCAGGTCGAGGAAGCTCGTCAGGGAGGGTGCGACGTCGACCAGGCTGACCACGTCCGCGCGGCGCGACCCGGCGCCCCGGCCGTCCGGGAAGCGCACGATCCAGGGCACGCGCAGGGTCGTGTCGAAGCAGTGCGCGGTGTGTCCGTACTCGCCGTGCTCGCCGAAGGCCTCCGCGTGGTCGCCGATCGCGAGGATCAGCGTGTCGTCCAGCGCGCCCCGGTCCTCGAGCGCCGCCAGGACGCGCCCGATCTCGCCGTCCATGTCGCAGACCTCGCGGTCGTAGCGCTCGCGGTTCGAGCTCGCCGCAGAGAGCGGACCGCAGCCGGCCGCGTGCTCGCGGGCTTCGTAGGGCGTGTGGGGGTCGTAGAAGTGCAGCCAGAGCAGGAACGCCTCGTCCTCGGCCACGGTGTCGAGCCAGGTGAGCGCCGCGTCGACGACCTCGCGCGCCGGCCGCTCGCCGTGCGCGTCCTCGCCCTCGTCGATCTCCGCGTCGTAGCGCTCGAACCCCTGGTCGAGTCCGAAGGCGGGATCCAGCACGACCGAGGCGACGAACGCACCCGTGCGGTAGCCGCGCTCCTCGGCGCGCTCCGCCAGCGACCGGGCCGAGGCCGGCAAGGACCCCATGCCGTTGTCGCGCACGCCGTGGCGGATGGGGTAGAGGCCGGTCCACAGCGAGGAGTGCGCGGGCAGCGTGATCGGGGCGCAGCTGAATGCGTTGTCGAACACGACGCCCTCCGCCGCGAGGCGGTCGAGGTGCGGCGTCGGTCGACCCACCCCGTCGTAGCAGCCGAGCGCGTCCGTGCGGGTCGTGTCCAATGTGAGGACCAGGACCGAGGTCTCCGGCGGGGGAGGCCCGCAGCCGGCCACGGCCAGGAGCGGCAGGAACGCTGCCGGGAATCGAACGAAAGCTCGCATGGAATGGTGAGGAAGCTCGCCGGGCCCCGGAGCCTAACGTCTAAGATCCGCCCGGTCCGTCTACCGGAAACCGAAACCATGAGTTACGAGAACACCGATCCCGCCGGCGCGCGGGAGCTGGTCCAGGGCGAGCACGACGTGATCGACGTGCGCAGCGTCGAGGAGTTCGAGGAGGGGCACGTCCCCGGTGCGTACAACGTGCCGCTGCTCTTCCGCGGTGCCATGGGCATGAGCCCGAACCCGGCGTTCCTCGAGGTCATGCTGCGTCACTTCGCGCGGGATCGACGCCTGGTCTTCGTCTGAAAGGCCGGTGGTCGCTCGCGGCGTGCCTGCGAGCTCTTGGCGGACAACGGTTACGCGTCCCTCGTGAACATGACCGGGGGAATGCACGGCGCCTTCGACGAGGGCGGCAACCTCCTGCAGGCGGGCTGGGGCGCCTGCGGTTTCGAGCAGACGGTGGAGGCCGTTCCCGAGCGGACCTGGGCCTCTCTCAGCGCAAGCGGATCCTGACATGCCTCTCGACTTCGAACAGGAATACGGCGTCAACGCCGGCTACGTCGAAGCGCTCTTCGAGTCCTGGCTCGCGGACGCCTCCACGGTCGAGCGCGCCTGGCGCGAGATCTTCGAGCGCTCCGAGGGTCACGCCGGCGGGCAGCCGAAGGCTCCCGAGCCCGCGGCAGCGCTCCCGGCGAAGGGCAAGGACGCGCCCTCCAGCTCCGCGCCTCCGCAGGACGACGACGCCGAGTTCGAGCTGCTCTCGGGCATCGCCGGTCGGATCGTCACGAACATGGAGCAGAGCCTCGAGCTCCCGACCGCGACCTCCGTGCGGACGGTTCCCTGCAAGGTGCTCACCGAGAACCGGCGCATCCTCAACCAGCACCTGAAGCTGCGCGCGCTCGGCAAGGCGTCGTTCACGCACCTGATCGCGTTCGCGCTCGCGCGCGCGATCTCGGAGAACCGGCGCATGATCGCTTCCCTCGTCGAGCGCGAGGGACGCAACTACCGTCGCCTGCCGAACCAGGTCAACCTCGGCCTCGCGATCGACGTGCCCACGAAGGACGGCGGTCGCATGCTCGTCGTGCCGAGCATCAAGGACGCCGGCGGCAAGTCGTTCCGCGACTTCCTGTTCGCCTACGAGGACATCGTCAAGCGCGGCCGCGAGGGCAAGCTGACGGCGGCGGACTACGCCGGGACGAACGTCACGCTGACGAACCCCGGCGGCTTCGGCACCGAGATGAGCGTGCCGCGCCTGATGAAGGGGCAGGGCCTGATCGTCGCGACCGGGACCATCGGCGTCCCGCCGCACGTCGCCTCCTCGACGCCCGCGATGCTCGCCGAGGTCGCCGTCGGGCCGGTCATGACCATGACCAGCACCTACGACCACCGGGTGATCCAGGGGGCCGAGTCGGGCCTCTTCCTCAAGCGCGTCGAGGAGCTCCTGGGTGGAGCGGACGGCTTCTACGACGACGTCTTCGGCTCGCTGCGCGTCCCGTGGCAGCCCTACGTCGCCGAGCAGGACACGCACGGCGGAGACCGCGGCAGCCACATCGACATGCAGACGAGCATGTGGCGGATGATCAACGCGTACCGCACGCGTGGTTGCCGGCTGGCGGACCTGGACCCGCTCGCGTACAAGCCCGACCCGATCCCGTCCCTCGACCCCGCCTCCTACGGCTTCACCATCTGGGACCTCGATCGCGTCTTCCTGGGCGACGGCCTCGCGGGCGGCAGGACGCTGCGCGAGGTGCTCGACATCCTGCGGCGCGCCTACTGCCGCCGCTGGTCGATCGAGTACATGCACATCACGGACTGGGGGCAGAAGACCTGGATCCGGGACCACATCGAGAACCCCGAGAAATACGAGGTGTTCTCGCAGGAGAGCATCCTGGAGACGCTCGAGCGGCTCTACCGGGCGGAGAACTTCGAGCGCTTCCTGCACACGAAGTACGTCGGGAACAAGCGCTTCTCGCTGGAGGGCGCGGACTCGCTGATCCCCGCGCTCGCGGACGCGATCGAGCGGGCCTCCGCGGGCGGCGTCGAGAAGGTCGTGATCGGCATGGCCCACCGCGGCCGGCTCAACGTGCTCGCCAACATCCTCGGCAAGAGCTACGGACAGATCTTCCGCGAGTTCGAGGGTGTGCTCCTGCCGCTCTCGAAGGAGGGATCCGGGGACGTCAAGTACCACCTCGGACAGCGCGGCACCTACACGACCCGCGAAGGTCGCGAGGTCGAGGTGTTCCTGTGCGCGAACCCCAGCCACCTCGAGGCGGTCGATCCGGTCGTGTGCGGAATGACGCGCGCGTTCCAGGACGCGCAGGGAGACACCGACCGCAAGAAGGTCCTCGCGATCCTGATCCACGGCGACGCGGCCTTCAGCGGCCAGGGGGTCGTCTCGGAGACGTTCAACATGTCGCAGCTGCGCGCCTTCGGGAACGGGGGCACGCTGCACATCGTCGTGAACAACCAGATCGGCTTCACGGCGGGACCGCGCGACCTGCGCTCCACCTACTACTGCACGGACATCGCCAAGGGCGTGCAGGCGCCCGTGCTGCACGCGAACGGGGACTATCCCGAGTCGGTGCTCCGCTCGGTGCGCGTGGCCGTCGACTACCAGCGCGAGTTCGGCGCCGACGCGGTCGTGGACATCGTCTGCTACCGCCGCTGGGGCCACAACGAGGGCGACGAGCCGGCCTACACGCAGCCCGCGCTCTACTCGCGCATCCGCCAGCACCCGACGGTCTGCGAGACCTACTCCAAGCTGCTCCTGCGGCGTGGCGACCTGACCGAGGAGGAGCTCGCGACGATCGCGAAGCGCTTCGAGGAGGAGCTCACCGCGGCCAAGGACTGGGGCGCGAGCGAGCTGCCGGCTCCGGAGGACCTGCCGCTCGAGGAACAGTTCGACCTGGACGACGACGACCCGGCGGACTACGCGGGGCCGAGTCCGGAGACCGGCGTCGCGGAGGACGACCTCGTCGCGATCATCGACGCCTGCAACGAGATGCCTCAGGGGCACGTCGTGCACCCGAACCTCTTGCGCCAGCTGCGCCGGCGAGAGCGCATGGTCCGCGGCGAGCAGGGGATCGACTGGGGCTGCGCCGAGGCGCTCGCCTTCGGGTCGCTGCTCGGGCAGGAGGTCTCGATTCGACTCTCCGGTCAGGACTCCGGCCGCGGGACGTTCAGCCACCGCCACGCGGTGATCCGCGACCAGGTCGACGAGTCCGACCACGTCCCGCTGCGCTCGCTCGCCAAGGGGGGAGCGGAGTTCGACGCCTGGGACTCGTTGCTGTCGGAGGAGGCCGTCCTGGCCTTCGAGTACGGCTACGCGCTCGCGCGCAAGGAAGCGCTGGTCCTCTGGGAGGCCCAGTTCGGCGACTTCGTGAACGGCGCGCAGATCGCGATCGACCAGTTCATCGCGTCAGGCGAGGCGAAGTGGCGCGAGACCTGCGGCGTCACGCTCCTCTTGCCGCACGGGTTCGACGGGCAGGGGCCGGAGCACTCCTCCGCGCGCCCGGAGCGGTTCCTGGGGCTCTGCTCCGGCGGGAACATGACGATCGCGAACTGCACGACCTCCGCGCAGTACTTCCACCTGATGCGTCGCCAGGGGCTGGCCGAGGAGAAGCGGCCGCTGGTCGTCTTCACGCCCAAGTCCCTCCTGCGCGACAAGCGCGCGGCCTCCGACGTGGAGGAGTTCACCTCCGGCGGCTTCCGCGAGGTGCTCGGAGACGCGGACGCGCCCTCGAGCGCGCGGGTCGTGGTGCTCTGCAGCGGCAAGGTCTACTACGACCTGGTCGCGCATCGGGAGGAGACGGGCCGTGACGACGTCGCGCTGGTGCGGCTCGAGCAGCTCTACCCGATTCCGGTCGACGCGCTGCGGGCCGAGCTCGCGAAGTTCGCGGGGGCCGAGCTGCGCTGGTGCCAGGAGGAGCCGCGCAACATGGGGCCCTGGCCGTTCGTGCTGCAGCGCTTCAGCGACCTGGGACTTCCGATCCGCTACTGCGGCCGACCGGAGTCCTCGAGCCCCGCGACGGGCTCGTTCCGCCGGCACGCGTTCGAGCAGCAGCACCTCGTGAAGCGCGCGTTCGAGTGAGGCCATGAGCGGCGTCGCACTGGAGGTCGTCGTCGGGGACATCACGACCCTGGCGGTGGACGCGATCGTGAACGCCGCGAACGAGACCCTGCTCGGCGGCGGAGGCGTGGACGGCGCGATCCACCGCGCCGCCGGCCCCGGACTGCTCGAGGAGTGTCGCGCGCTCGGCGGCTGCGCGACCGGGGACGCGAAGGTGACGGCCGGTCATCGGTTGCCGGCGCGTCACGTGATCCACACCGTAGGGCCGGTCTGGCGAGGCGGCGCGGCGAACGAGCCCGCCCTGCTCGCCTCCTGCTACCGGCGCTCGCTCGAGCTGGCGCGCGAGCTGCGGCTCGCGTCGATCGCGTTCCCCGCGATCAGCACGGGCGTGTACGGCTACCCGAAGGAGCCCGCGGCGCTCCTCGCGATCGACGCCGTTCGCCGCGGGCCCGCGCTCCAGCGCGTCGTGTTCTGCTGCTTCTCCGAGCAGGACGGCGCCCTGTACCGCGGACTGCTCGGCTAGGCTGTCTTCTCGGCTCGCCGCGTCCGCTTTCCCTTCCTCGCTCCATGTCGCGCTCTCCGGGACTCCCCGCTCCGTCGTCGTCGCGTTCGCTCGCCGCGTCCTCTCCCGGAGGACTCGCGCGGTGTACGGCCCTGCTCGTCCCCATGCTGATCTCCGCCTGTGGCGGCGCGGAGCCAGCCGCGCAGGAGGAACCGGAGGAGCCGGTCGTCGCGGTGCCCACCGACGAGGAGCCGGGTCAGAGCCTTGAGGCACGGACCTCCGAGGAACCCGCGCCGGCGGCGCGTTCCGGAGACGCGAAGCCAGGGGAATCCGCCGCGGACGCGCCTCCACCGATGGAGCTTTACTACGTGATCGACGAGCAGGCCGACATGCCCGTGTTCGCGGTCCGGGGTCCGGTGGGCTGGTCGCTCGAGTCCGACGTCCAGTGGAACCTCAACAACAACGTCGTGCCGGTGATCCTCGGCGCGGCGCTGACGGATCCCGAGGAGACGAAGCAGCTGCGCTTCTTCCCGGACCTGACCTGCTACTGGCTGACCGGCGACGCGGCGCACAACGTTCCCGGCCAGATGAGCATGGGGATGCTGAACGTCGCGCCGATGGAGGCCCGGGAGGCGCTGGTCGACGCGGTCCTGACCCTCTACCAGTCGGACGTCCCGGGGCTCGAGATCACGGGCGTCCGCGAGGTCCCCGGTCTGCCGGCCGCGCTCGGACAGACCGGTCCCAACGTGACCGGCGTCGGCTTGCGCGCGGTGTTCCCCTGGAAGGGCAAGCGCATGGAGGAGGAGATCTACGCGCTGCACGTCCTCTCGTCGGCGACCCTGCGGGGAGAGGCCGGCGTCACGACGCAGACGACCTGGGGGCTCACGAGCGTGCACGGGTTCCTCGCCCTGGAGGGAGAGCTCGACACCCACCGCAGCATGTTCACCTACATGGTCCGCTCCGGGACGCCGAACCCGGCCTGGGTCCAGCTCCACCTCAACGTGCGCCAGCAGCTCGACGCGCAGTTCCAGCAGCGGCTGATCGACGACCGTCGTGCACGCGAGGCGATCATGGCGCAGAGCCGGGCACTCGCCGCGCAGAACGAGGCGTTCCGCCAGGGCATCATGGAGCGGCACCGGGCGGCGATGGACACCAGCTCGCACGACAGCTTCATCGCGGGCATCCACGGCGGTGCGGCCGGCGGAGGCGGCGGCATGTCGAGTCACGACCGCACGATCGACGCGATCCACGACCGCGAGACGTTCTACGACTCCTCGACCGTCACCGGGACGTCCCAGCACGGCTACGCGGACCACCACTGGTCCGACGGCTGGGGGAACTACCTCCAGACGGACGATCCCACCTTCGACCCGAACGTGGGCTCGACGATCCAGTGGGAGGAGTTGCAGCGGGTCCGCTAGGCGCGTCCAGCAGCTCCTCTCCTAGGGCAGGAACCGGCGACCGATCGCCGGGGGGACGATCGGGCATAGTCCCTCGGGCTTCGCGAAGATCCGCTTGCGGATGCGCGCGACGCCGTCGTAGCCGGTGTCCCGCAGGACGCGCGGCACCAGGAGCAGCAGGTGCCCGAGGAGTCGCCACAGTCCGCCGAGCGCGAGCAGCATGCGACCGACCGCGCTCGAGCGATCGAGCAGCGCGCCGTCCGGGGTCCGCAGGAGGATGCTGTCGGGCAGGTTCGCGCGGGTCTCCTCGTTGACGCGCTCCTCGAACGTCGGCCCCTGGAGCGGTGCGAAGCGGAAGGTCTCGCCGTCCGGGTCCTCCGCGAGCGCGAACCGCACCGCGCGGTGGCAGAGCCCGCACTCTCCGTCGTAGTAGATCTCGAGCGGCTCGGAGGCACGCTTCGGGCGCACCCAGGCGGGGTCGAAGGTGAACAGGTGCAGGAACACCATCGCGATCGACAGGTCGGCGAAGTCGATCAGCAGGATCAGCGCGAGGTGCATCGCCAGCATCGCGGCCCAGGCCAGCGGCCGCAGGCGCCGCGACAGCGCCAGGAGCACGAACGCGAGCTCGAACGCGAGCGCTCCCCAGGTGGCGAGGCGGAGCAGGACCTCCGGCAGCTCGAGCAGCGCGAGGCGCAGACCGCCGGGGCGCGCCAGCGGGTTCGCGAGCACGCGCTCGAGCGCCGTTCCGTTCCGCCAGGACGGGCTGACGAGCTTGGTGGCGCCGCTGAAGCTGT
Source organism: uncultured Planctomycetaceae bacterium (assembly GCA_964509445.1). Taxonomy (GTDB): domain Bacteria; phylum Planctomycetota; class UBA1135; order UBA1135; genus CAZDYS01. Next base: position 6,159 of record CAZDYS010000042.1, on the reverse strand, counting down.
AGCCGACGCTCATCAGGATCCACGCGACCCGGTGCAGGGCGCGCGGCAGGTGCCAGTCTCCGCCCGGGTCCGGACGGCCGCGCATCGCGAGCGACCCGTAAGGCGCGGACGGCAGGCCCGCGTGGATCAGGAGCAACAGGCCGACGTAGGGCAGGCTCGGGTTCGAGATCAGCGGGTTGCGCCCGAACAGCGAGCCCCAGATCACCCACAGCACCACGGCGGCGAGGCGATCTCTCCAGCCGACGAGGAACGCGAGCGACGCGAGGACTCCCAGCGCGAGGACGGCCGCGACGAACGAGGGGGCGTCGGACAGGAGGAACAGGTTCGGGAAGAGCACCAGGAGCGGGCTCGCGGTCCCGTCCGGGAGCACGCCCTCGCTCGAGAAGAGCTCGCGCCCGTGGGGGAGGAGCTGCGCGAAGTGCGTCGCGAGGTAGGCCCCGAACAGCACGCGGTAGAGGCTGTACTGTCCGCCCGTCCAGGCGGGGACGCGCGCGGTGGAGGACTCCGTCGTCACGGCCTCTCCGAGGTCTCCGCCCTCGCGGGCGGGACGATGCGCGTGGGGAGCGTGCCCAGGTCCGTCCCCGGCAGCGGCTCGTAGCGCACCGCGACGTCCGAGACCTCCTCCGGGTCGATCCCGAGCTCGCGCAGGAGCGGCGCGTCGCCGGTCAGCGCGTAGGCGAGGACCGGCTCGAGCAGCGCGCGGCCTGTCTCGTCCGACGCGAGCACCGGCCCGTAGGCGAGCGCCGCACCGTAGACGTTGCGGCGGTTGTAGGGACCGCGCAGCAGCGCGCAGGTGCGCGGCGTGAGCTCGAGCTCCCGGGGCGAGCCCGCCTCGTCCGTCCAGGTCAGGAAGAACCGGGTCGAGTACGTCTCCAGTCCGCGCACGGCGGAGAACACGCGCGGCGCAGGCGACGCGACCGAGGCGCGGCCGATCCCGACGAGCGCGCGCGTGCCGGTCACGTCGCCGACCATCTGGAGCAACCCGAGGGCGAGGAGCAGCGCGGCGTAGCCCTTCACGCGACCCGCTCCCCCCGGAGCAGCGCGCCGAGCCGCTGCTCCCGGTCCTCTCCGAACCCGCAGCTCGCCTCCCAGCGGCGCGGGTTGTGGAAGGTGCCGAACAGCATGTCCCACAGAGGGAGGTCGGCGTAGTTGTCGCGGTGGCGACCCTCCTCGTGGTGGACGCAGTGGCTCTCGGGGCGCTGGATCAGGAACCCGAGCCAGTAGGGCGTCTTCACGTTCCAGTGGTAGAAGAGCTCCGCGACGCCGGTCGCGAGGACCGCCCAGGCCGCGGCCTTCACGCTCACCCCGACGACCAGATACAGGATCGCGGTGGAGAGCAGGCTGTTGATCAGGATCTCGAGCGGGTGCTTGTAGAAGCTCGTCAGGATCTCGATGCGTGCCGGGCTGTGGTGGACCTGGTGCACGAAGCGCCACAGGAAGTCGACCTCGTGACGCCAGCGATGCCACCAGTAGTAGACGAAGGTGATCGCCAGGTACCCGAGGCCGGTCTGCAGCGGGAGGCCGAGGCCCTCGAGGCTCCAGGGCCGGAAGTCGCCCATCCACTGCTCCCACGTGTTCCCGGCGAGCCACGCGATGCCGAACTGGAATCCGTTGAGCAGCAGGGCGCGCGGCCACCACCCGCGCACGACGGGCCAGGGGCGCGCACCGGCCAGGCGCTCGACCAGGACCATCAGGACGGCCAGGGTGCAGACGGTGACGAGGATCATTGGGAAGGGCTCGGGAGGCATCCTAGCCCAAGGCGCGCGGGATTCCCGCCGGGGGCGAGCGACGGTCACGCTTCCTGGCGCGTTGCCCCGAATGGGCGTCCGGTCCGAGCGTGGAAGCGCTGTCGAGCCGTTCCTTGCGGGCGCCAGGTCCGCATGCGAGCCTGCTCAGGATCCGCACCCATGCTCACCTCATGAACAAGCCGCTTCCCTCTGCCGCCAAGGCGTACCCCGGAACGCAGGCGGTGCTGCGCGCGCTGCGGATGCTCAAGCTGTTCCACGCCCAGCCGACGCTCTCGCTCGCGGACGTGCGGGAGCGGACCGGGCTCAACCGTTCGACCGCGTTCCGCATCCTGACCGCGCTCGAGGCCGAGGGGATGCTCGAGCGCCTCGATCGCGACGCCTATCGTCTCGGACCCCAGATCGCGGCGCTCGGACGCCGCGCGTCCGGAGCCGGAGACCTGCGCGAGCTCGCGCAGCGCGAGCTGGACGCGCTCGCCGCGCGGCTCAACGAGACCGTGACGCTCGAGACGCTGGCCGGGAGGGACGCGGTCGTGCTCGCCGAGGCGACCGGGGCCCACATGATCGGCGCGCTGCCGGGTCTGGGCGCGAGCTGGCCCGCGCACGCGACCTCCGCGGGGAAGGTCCTGCTGGCCGCGCTCGAGCCCGCGCGTCGAGAGGAGGCCCTGCGCGGCAAGCTCAAGACGTTGACTCCGCGCACGCTCGCGACGAAGAAGACGCTGGTGGCCGAGCTGGAGCGCGTGGCGCGTCGCGGCTGGGCGATGAGCTTCGAGGAGCTCGAGCCCGGCTACGTCTCGGTCTCCGTGCCGGTGCTCGACGCGAACGACAAGACGATCGCCGCGCTCACGGCGGGCGGGCCGAGGCATCGGCTCCCCCGCGCGCGCCTCGAGTCCCTCGCGGCCGTGCTCAGCCGGTCCGCCGCGCTGCTCCGGATCGAGCTCGGCGGCTGAGGGCGAGCACCTCGTCTACTGGACCAGGTCCGCGTCGCCGAAGAACCCCTCGGGGACCTCGACGCCGGTCTCGGTCCGGTCGTAGGTGACGATCACGCGACCCGCGGCGACGGTCTCGGTCGTCACCCGGAGCGGGACCGCGAAGCCGTTCACGTCCGTGGGATCCGCGAAGTGGACCTTCTTCGGCACCGTGCCGGTGGGGCGCAGCAGCGACTCGGCGTCGATGCGGCTCAGGCGCCCGTCCTCGGCCGCGACGTAGGCGTACCAGGGCGGGAGTGCGCCGCGCTGCAGCCGCACGACCCAGTGGGGTTCGCCGCCCAGCTCGGCCGCGCGGACGACGTCGCGCCGGTCGAACCAAGCGGTCCAGTCGCCGAACTTCGCGGCCGGGTGCTCCTGGCGCAGCTGGAGCAGCAGCTTGCCCGCCAGGCGCTCGTGCGGCTCGAAGGCGGAGACGGCCCAGCCGTTCTCCCCGTCGAAGCCCTCGCGTGACCAGCCGAAGGGCGGGAAGTCCGTCTCCTGACGGAAGCGGCCCTCTCCGTCGAAGGTCACCGTGATCGTCCCCTCGACGCCCGAGTTCGCGAAGCGGATCGTCCCGGACAGGCGGACGGGGCCGGTCCTGGCCAACCACTCCTGGAACGTGTCCGTGCCGCGGAGCGCGAGCACCTCTTCGATCGTCGGGAGCGTGCTGCGGCCCTCCTCGACGCGGGGGCAGGAGGTCTCCGTCCCGCGCTCGTGGAACGTCAGGGAGGCGACCCGACCCTGTGCGTCCTCGTCGAACGCGATGCCGAGCTCGTCCGTCGCGCGGAACCTCCAGACGCCGTCCTCGTCCGGGAGTCGCAGCTCGTAGGCCATCTGCCCGGGCACGTCGCAGGCGACGCGACCGTTCGCGAAGAGGATCTCGATCGGCCGCTCGATGCCCGGGTGCGCGAAGGTACCGAGGTAGCGCGCGAAGTCCTCGCGCGTTCCGTCCGGGACACGGGCGACCCCCTTGCGCGGCACCTCGAAGGCGAGGCCCGTCTGGTGCAGGAGCAGCGTCGAGACGGTCCCCTCGTCGTTGCGCTCGAAGGAGACCTGGATCCCCTGCGGCGTGATCGCGAACGGACGCTTCCCGTCGCGGTCCGGGGGCAAGAGCTCGAAGGTCATCTGCCCCGGGATGTCGACCGCGAGCCGCTCGTTCTGCACGAGGACCGTGAAGGTCGTCTCGTCGAAGGGGCCGAAGTCCGCGACATACTCGCCGAGGTAGTCGTCGAAGGACTCCTCCGCCCTCGCCGTGTCCGCCGCGGGATCGGGCTCCACGAGCGGCTCGCCCAGGAGGGCCTCCCAGACCATCGCGCGCACGGTCTGCTGCAGCGGCGTCGACGACAGGTTCGTCAGGAGCACCAGGCCGATGTCGGATTCGGGCAGGAGCGCGACCTCGGCGGAGAAACCGTCGATGTTGCCGCCGTGCTCGACGACGAGCTGGTCCTTCCACTCGCTCAGGAACCAGCCGAGCCCGTAGCTCACGCCGGGGCCGAGCGGGATCTGGGCCTGCCAGGTGTCCCGGATGCGTCGGCTCGAGACGAGGCGCTCGCCCTCGAAGGCGCCGCGCCCCAGGAGCAGTCGGACCCACTGCGCCATGTCGAGCACGTGCGCGTTCACGGCTCCGGCGGGGGCGATGGAGTCGAGGTTGCGCATCGGGAGCCGCTGGAGCTCCTCGGCCTCCTCGTCCCAGCGGTACCCGAGCGCGAGCCGCGGGTCGCGCTGGGCGTCCGTGATCGACGTCGTCGCGTCCGCCATGCGCAGGGGCTCGAACAGGCGTCGACGCACCAGGTCGTCCCAGGAGGTTCCGGCCGCGCGCGCGCTCGCCTCGCCCGCGGCGAGGACCATCACGTTGTTGTAGAAGAACGCCTCCCGGAAGCCGGCCCAGGGCTCGGCGCGCAGGGCCGTCTCGAGGATCGTGTCGCGGTCCGTCGTCCCCGCGGCCCAGAGCACGCCCATGCGCGTGTAGCCCGTCCGGTGGCTCAGGAGGTCGCGGATCGTGACCGTGCCGCGGTGCTCCCCCTCCCGCACGGCGAGGTCGAAGGCGGGGAGGTGGCGCGTGACCGGGTCGTCCCAGCGCATCTCGCCCTCGTCGACCAGCATCCCGATGCAGGTCGCGGTCATCGCCTTGGTCGTCGAGCCGATCGCGAAGATGGTCTCCGGCGTCACCGGGACCTCGTCCTCCACGTCCGCGAGGCCGAACCCGCGGGCGTAGACGAGCTCGTCGTCCTTCACGATGGCCAGGGCCATCCCCGGGACGTGGAGTGCCGTGCGCTGCTTCTCGAGCTCCTCCGTCAGCCGCTCCAGGCGCGTCTCCAGGTCCGGGATGGAGACGGAGCGCGGCGGGGAGGCGCAGGCGAGGGTGAGGGTGAGGGTGCCGACGAGCGTGGCGACTGCATGGCGAAGCATGCGGAGGAGTCTAGCCCCTCCCGCGCTCGCAGCTTCGCCGGCCCGCGACTATCCTCCCCCTCATGACTATCGAAGCAGAGACCCGAGCGGAACCCACTCCGATCTACCGCAAGGACTACCGCGCGCCGGACCACTGGATCGACACGGTGCATCTCGACTTCGACGTTCGGGACGACCGGACCGTGGTGTCCGCGCGCCTCGCGGTGCGGAGGAACCCCGACGGGAACGACGGGTCGCGACCGCTCCGGCTGCTGGGCGAGGAGCTCGAGCTGCTCGCCGTGTCCGTGGACGGCCGTGAGCTCGCGATCGGCGAGTACAGCGTCGACGCGGAGTCGCTGACGATCGCGACGGTGCCCGAGTCGTTCACGCTCGAGACGCGCGTGGCGATCGATCCGTCCAAGAACACGCAGCTCTCCGGTCTGTATGCCTCCTCGGGCAACCTGTGCACGCAGTGCGAGGCGGAGGGCTTCCGGCGCATCACCTACTTCCTCGATCGTCCGGACGTGATGTCGCGCTACACCGTGCGCATCGAGGCCGAGCGCGAGCGCTACCCGGTCCTGCTGTCTAACGGCAACCGCACGGGAGAGGGCGATGCGGGCGGCGGACGCCACTGGGTCGGCTGGGAGGATCCGTTCCCGAAGCCCTCGTACCTGTTCGCGCTCGTCGCCGGGGACCTCGCGTGCCACCGCGACGAGTTCGTGACGATGTCCGGGCGGACGGTTCCGCTCGAGATCTGGGTCGAGCACCAGAACATCGACAAGTGCGAGCACGCGATGCGCAGCCTGAAGAAGTCGATGAAGTGGGACGAGGAGGTGTTCGGGCTCGAGATCGACCTCGACCTCTACATGATCTTCGTCGCCGACGACTTCAACATGGGCGCGATGGAGAACAAGGGGCTCAACGTCTTCAACTCGAAGTACGTGCTCGCGCTTCCGGAGACCGCGACCGACGACGACTTCGAGGCGATCGAAGCCGTGATCGGCCACGAGTACTTCCACAACTGGACCGGCAACCGCGTGACCTGCCGCGACTGGTTC
>CAZDYS010000041.1:0-14816 GCA_964509445.1 uncultured Planctomycetaceae bacterium | reverse complement strand
AACATGTGGCCGGCGGACTCCTCGAACCCGGTCCCCTCGGTGATGATCGGGTTCCCGCCGGGTATCCAGACGCCGCTCACCCCGCTGGGCAGCAAGCTACAGACGCTGTGGCGCTACGCGGACCTGGGCTGGCAGATCCGCGACGAGAGCAAGTACGACCTCGACGTGGTCGGCCTGCACTGGGTCCCGGTGACGAACTTCGTGTCGGCGGACTTCTACCCGGAGTTCGAGATGCGCCTGTCCCATGCGAGCCGGATCCCGGACGAGCGTCGGACTCCGTTCGGCCCCTCCGCGTTCCCGAACTCGGGGCTGGGGGGCAGCAACGTGCTCTTCACCGAGAACATCCTCGACGACCCGCGCAGCCCGCAGCTCGTCGTCCACCCGCGCGAGCTGGGCTACCGCGTCGAGCCGACGGAGATCGGCGTCAGTCCGAGCGGCGCGGGGATCATGCCCTGGCCGTTCAATCGCGACGGCAACGCGCCGGCGATCTTCACCTGGCGCGACACGTCCGTCCTGGGCCGCGCCGGGGACGGCGGCGCAGGCGTGCCGCTCTCCATCGAGGCCGACCCGCCGCTCGAGATCGAGCCGAGCATCGGGGACTTCGCGCGCGCGGGGCGCGTCCCCAGCGTGGGGCTCCCTCTGCTGATGGAGTTCCGCTGCTACCCGACCTCCAGCGGGCTCGGGCTGAACCCGCTCAACATCCTCCTGGCGATCAACACCTCGGCGCAGCCGAACTTCCGCGCGTTCTCGACCGGCGGCATCAACACCTCGGGACGCACGGTCACGAAGAACCCGGACCTCGAGCTGTTCCCCACGGGCGGCTTCAACCCGGGCTCGAGCCCACCCGGCGCGCCCACGATGTTCCAGGCGGACAACTCCTTCTACCAGGGAGCGCTGGAGACGGTGACGCGCATCTCGCGCGGCCACTCGATGTGGATCGACACGCAGTTCTCCTCCCCGTTCTACGTGCCCCCCATCGTGCTCCCGAGCAACGAGGATCAGCCCGCCGGGACGAGCATGCTGCTCGAGTTCCGCGGCGCCGACTCCTTCGTCGCCGACCCGGTGCAGTCGCCCTTCAACGCGGCCGGCTGCGACGCCTACGGGAACCTGCGCTGGGGCGTCGAGACGTTCCACCTCGGGCGAGCGGAGTGGAGCGAGGAGATCGAGGCGATCGACGGCGCGCGCTACTTCCAGATGCGCTACACGTTCTTCGCGAACGTCGAGGCGGGCATCACCGCCGAGATCGACACGATCTCCGTCGCCTACGGCCAGGAGTGAGCGCGCCGCCGCGGGAGCGTCCCCCCGCGCCCCCCCGCGTCGAAGGTCTCAGGGCCACCGACCGGGCACGAAAAAAGCAGGGCCGGACCCGAGGGCCCGGCTCCTGCTGAGGAGAGAGAACGGAACGGTCGAAGGCGTTGGGGGAACGCCGGGAGAGAGAGAGACCGTCCCGCTGGGGAGCATCATGGACCTCGGCTCGATTCTGTAAAGGCCTTTTATAGGGGTTCGAACACGAAGAGCCGGCTCGCGGGACCCGCGTCCGGACACGAGACAACCCGGCCGCGCGGGCTCGCGCGACCGGGTTGCGTGCTCGGAGACGAGAGCGCCTAGCGCTTGTCGAAGGAGAAGGGCTGGGTCGTCTGCATCATGTCGAGGCCGTTCGCGACCGGTAGCCCACCGTTAAGCAGGGCCCAGTCGATCCCGGTGCCGTTCCAGGTGCCCTGCATGGAGTACAGGGAGCCGTTCGCGTCGAGGAAGGTCAGGGTCGCGGCCTCGTCCCCCGCACCGCGGTCGGACTCGGCACGGATGACCGCTCCGACGCCGGGGAAGGAGGTCTCCTCCTCGATCTTCCAGCCCGCGCGGAAGTGCGCGGAGACGAACGCACCGCTCTGGCCGGCGTCCCGCCACAGGGCGTAGGCGACTCCCGTGGTGCCGAACCAACCCACCTGCAGCGAGTACTGCCCGAAGACGCCCTGCAGGGCGACCTCCGCGGTGTCGACGAAGGTCGATCCGTTCCAGATCGAGACGGTCACGTCGTCGTCCAGGTCGGCCTCGCCGAAGACCGCGGCGATGCGGTCCGTGGTCGGATCCGCGGAGAGCTCCACCTGTGCACCGATCGCCTCGGAGCTGGGGTGCAGACCGAACTGCCAGGCCCCGCCGGGCGCGAGGGTCGCGAAGCGCGCCTGCTCGGCGAAGACCGAGAAGCCCCAGACGACGAGGAGCTCGCCGCTGAGCGACTCCCAGGCGAGGTCGAAGGCGCGGTAGTCGCGGGTCTCGACGACCTGCGTGGCGAGCAGCTCGTGGTTGCCCCAGGCGCTTCCGTCCCACACGGCGGCGATCAGGTTCTGGGCGTCGTCGAGCGCGACCAGCGCGACGCGGTTCGTACCGGTCTGGCGGCGCAGCTCGACCCACAGGACGGAGCCGGTTCCGATCGCGGAGGGGAAGACCGGCGCGGAATCGCTCCAGCGGCCTCCCTGGCAGGTGCGGAACAGCGGGTTCTGGTCGTCGTTGGAGTACACCAGGAGGGCGTCGCCGGACACGTCCTCGAGCTCCAGGTCGAAGCCGCGCTCGCCGGCGTTCGCGCTCGGGATCGTGTGAACGATCGGCGAGGCGTCGTCGTCGCTCCAGCGACGGCCGTTCCAGCGACGGGTGACGAGCTCGGTACGCGTCCCGGTGTCCGCGAGGACCGCCGTGTACTCGACCGGGCTGTTCGGGACGACCTCGTGGACGACCCACTGGATGTTCTGGTTGATCGCCTGGGCGCGGACCGGGTCGGCGAAGGAGCCGGCGGCGTCCGAGGAGATCGAGCGGAGCGTGACCCCTTCCGGCAGCGCGTAGGCCAACCGGCCCCCGTCGGCGTCGGAAGACGCGTAGGCGTCGAGCGCGACCGGGTAGTGGAAGCCGAGGTTCAGCTCGTCGCCGTCCGGGCTCTCCCCGTCGGCGACGCCGTCGACGCGCGAGCTGTAGCGCGCCATCGGGCCGCTGCGCAGCAGCGAGAGGTCCGCCGCGTTCACGTCGCCGGCGTCGAAGGCCGCGCTCCCGCCGAGCAGGCGGAAGTCGTCGTCGGCCGCACCGGTCCCGCCGAGCACGCCGTCGTCGCCGAACGGGTCCGCGAAGAGCGGGTCCGCGACGATGCCGTCGGGATCCGGGACGGTCAGCTGGACCTCGAAGCCCGCGTTCGCCCAGGACAGGTTGAAGGTCGGCGACAGGAGCGAGGCGCTGCCGAAGTCCAGCGCGTCCCCACCGCCCTCGCTGAGGACGTTGTAGCTGAGCGTGCCGGTGCTGCCGGAGACGCGCTCGGCGAAGTGGTCCCCGTCGTTGCGGAAGAAGGTGTTCAGCCCGATCAGGAGACCGAGCGACTCCCCCTCGAGCGCGAGGCCCACGCCGCCGTTCCCGTAGACCAGGTTGTGCAGGAAGATCGAGCCGCCCGCGAGTCCGAGGACGACCCCGTCGCCGAGGTTGTTCGAGATGCGGGAGTTCTCCACCAGGAGCCCGCGCGCCGAGCGCACGTCCAGGCCGCGCTGGCAGCCGTGAATCGAGCAGTCGAGGAGGGTGACGCGCTCGTTCAGCGACGCGTCGAAGGCGATCCCCGCGCTCAGCTCGGTGCCGATCGGGAAGGCGTTCGTGACCTCGAAGCCACGCACGGTCACGTCGGTGGCGCTCTGGAAGAGCAGCCCGAAGCTGGTGCCCCCGGCGTCGATGACGACCGGCCCCGCCTGTCCGGTGAAGGTCCCGTCCACGTCGCCGCGGAGGACGATCGGGTCGTTCTGGGTGCCGCTGACGGTGATCGTGGCCGGCGCGTAGGTGCCGGGTGCGACGATCAGCGTCTCGCCGGCCGCGAGCTGGTCGATCGCGAACTGCAGCGTCTGCCAGGGCTCCGCGGGCGTCCGTCCGGAGTTCGCGTCCGAGCCGCTCGGGCTCACGTAGAAGGCGTCCTCGAGCGGCTCGATGAACGTCACGGTGATCGTGCCGAGATCGATCTCGGAGGGCTCCCCGGGGCTCACGATCGCCGTGATCGACTTGGCCTCGGCCGCGGTCGAGGACACGGCACCGAGCACGCGCCCGTCCACGTCCGTGAGGCCCGGCTGGGTCAGCGCCGTTCCGTAGCCGTCCGCGCGGAACTCCACCGGCAGGCCGCTGAGCGCGCGCCCCTTGCGGTCGAGGACGATCGCCTCCAGCGTCACGAGCGACGCCCCGTCGGCGCTGGCCCCGAAGGGCACGCTCGAGCGGAACGTGGACTGGGCGGTGTCCGGAGTCGGAGTGCTGCCGCCGCCTCCGCCGCCCCCGCCACAGGCGGGAACGACCAAGAGACCGGTGACGAGCGCGAGGGTCTGCCAGGAACGGTGGAAAATCATGCTGCTGAACGAGGTCCGGTTTCGGGGCTCTCTCCCTGCCGAGAGACGCCGCAACGAAAAGGTACCCCGGCCCGAGGGGAGGCGAGGGAAACGGACGAAAGGGCGCGGAGGATGGGGGGGAAATCGGGGAGGAGGAGGCCAGGACCGGCTCGACCGGCCGCTCATCCTTTAGAAGGAGTCGCCTCGTTCTCCCAGCGCTGCGCGGAACCCGAAGATCTTACCAGCAATCCGACTTCCTCTTGGTCCGGGAGGCGCGAGAAGGGCGGGCTCCCCCGCCGATCGCTCTCCAGAGCCACCCCCGCGCCAACCCGGGCGCTCTCGGTGGCGTATGCTTCGCTCGTCCACCGCCCCCGGGGATCTCCTCATGATGTTCGCCAGTCTCGCCCTCGCCCTCTTCCCGCTCGCCCAGGAACCGGCCCCGGAGGCCGCGCCGCAGGATCCGGCCTCTCCCGTCCAGGAGCGCATCCAGGACGACACGACGCAGCTCCAGGTCGTCTACCTCGCGAACGCCGGCTTCCTGCTCAGGACGGGGAACTTCTCGATCGTGATCGACGGGTTCATGAAGGACAGCTTCGAGGGCCACGAGGCGCTGCCGAAGAACGCCGCTCGCAAGCTGCAGAGCGGCGAGAAGCCGTTCAACGGGTTCGTGTTCGGCCTCGTCAGCCACATGCGTCCCGACCACTTCCAGCCGCGCGTCGTGGAGCGCTTCCTCAGGAACAACCCGCAGGCCGCGATGATGAGCGGCCCGCAGGTCATCAACCGGCTCGTCCAGGGCGCCAAGGACTTCAAGAGCATCCAGAAGCAGGCGCGCGCCATCGGGACCAAGCCCGGCGAGCTGAAGATGCTCAACCTCGGCCGCACGCGGGTGGAGTTCATGCAGCTCCCCCACAACCAGGAGGCCGGCAACGTGGAGATGCAGAACTACGGGCACCTGATCCACGTCGCGGGCCTGCGCGTGCTCCACGTGGGCGACGCGGCGCCCGACCTGAAGACGTTCCAGGACCTGGGGCTGGCGCAGAAGGACATCGACGTCGCGTTCGTCCCCTACTGGTTCTTCTCCGTGGAGAGCGGCCTGCAGATCCTCGACGAGGTGCTGAAGGCGGACTACGTGATCACCTACGGCATCCCCGCGGCGGAGAAGGCGCTCTTCGTCGAGCGCATGAAGATCGCGAACCCGCACGTGATCTCGTTCGACAAGACCTTCGACTCGATGATCATCGACAACGGCCCCGCGCCGACTCCCGCGACCGGCTCCGACGGCTGAACCGATGTCGAACTCCCTGGGAACCGTGCTGCTGTTCGCCGTCGCGCTCTTCCTGGGGCTCCTGGCCGGGGCGGCGCTCGACCTCGGCGGCCGCCCGCTGGAGGACGTCTCGCGCACCGCGCGCGCGGGGGGACGCGCGGGCGACGCGGCGGGCCTCTCGGACGAGGACCGCGAGACCCTGCGGCGGCTGGCCCAGGAGCTGACCCTGGTCCGCGCCGAGCTCGCCGGACGGGACCCGGACGTCGCGCTGCCTCTGCCGGAGGCGCCGACGGAGACGCGCGAGGCGATGGTCACCGAGGACGCCGAACGAGCGCCGCAGGATCTCGGCGAGCTGCGGGACTGGATGCGCTCCGTCGATCGACGCCTCGAGGCGCTGGCCAGCCTCGGCACCCTGACGGCCACGAACCTCACCATGCCGCCGCCCGGCCTGCGCCCGCGGCCGCTCCCGACGCCGCTCGCGAACGACGAGGCCCAGGCCGCCTTCGAGGAGAGCCACATGGCCTGGAGCGCGCAGGAGGTGATCGACGCCTACGGCCGCCCCGACGTCGTGCACAGCGACGAGGAGTGGGAGTACCAGTACCGCGACGGCAACGGAGGCGAGCTCGCGGACGTGCACTTCCAGTTCTCCGGCGGGCTCGTGCGGCGCATCTTCGCGCACTGAAGGCCTCCAGGCCGAACGAGAACGACCCCGCCGCTCCGCGAGGAACGACGGGGTCGCACGGACCGGGGCAGCGGGAGGTCTAGGAGACCTGGTGCATGTGCACGTCCTGCTGCGGGTACGGGATGTTGAGGCCGGCGGCGTCGAAGCGGACCTTCACCTCTTCGTGCAGGTGCCAGTACACGTCCCAGTAGTCGGCGGACTTGACCCAGGGACGCACGACGAAGTTGACGCTCGAGTCGGCCAGCTCGCTGACCGCCACGACCGTCGCGGGGTCCTTGAGGATCCGGTCGTCCTCGTTGCAGATGTCCACGAGCAGCTTCTTCGCGGCGCGGATGTCGTCGTCGTAGCCGCAGCCGAAGACCAGGTCGACGCGACGGGTGTCGTGCGCCGAGTAGTTCGTGATGTTGCCGCCCATGATCGAGCCGTTCGGAACGATGATCTTCTTGTTGTCACCGGTCTTCATCGTGGTGGCGAACACCTGCACCTCGAGGACGACGCCGGCCACGCCCGCGACCTCCACGAAGTCCCCGGCCTTGAAGGGCCGGAACAGGATGATCATCACGCCCGACGCGAAGTTGCCGAGCGAGCCCTGCAGCGCGAGGCCGACGGCCAGACCGGCGGCACCGAGAACGGCGACGAACGAGGTCGTGTTGACGCCCAGCGCGCCCACCGCGGCGATGAAGACCATCGTCATCATCAGCATGTAGGCGATGCTCGACAGGAAGCCGGTCAGCGTGGAGTCCACGCCGCGCTTCTCGAGCACCTTGCGCAGGATGCCGCGGATGAAGCCCGCGACCATCTTGCCGATGATGAAGATCAGCAGCGCCGTGCCGATCGAGATCAGGATCGGCATCAGCGTGCCGACCGGGTCGTTCTGGAGCTTCTCGAGGATGTTGCCGTCGGCGAAGGCGGCGGCGGCTCCTCCGGTGGTCGCGGGCTCCTCGACGGGCGCCTCGGCGCCCTCCTGCAGCAAAAAGGGAATCAGGCTCATCTCTTCCTCCTAGGGGGGGGTGGGGTTAGCGGCCGAAGCTCCAGCCGAGACTGAACAGGATGCGGTGGTCGTCGCGCTTCGCGCCCGGGGCCGGGCTGTTGTCCCAGTCCAGCACGTACTGCACCGAGCCCAGCATGCTCGGGGTGAGCGAGGTCTCGATGCGCGAGTCGAGGCGCAGGAACACGTCCTCGAAGGCGTCGACGGGCGGGTAGGCGACGAAGACCTGGCGGAAGTTCGTCTGCGCGGACATCACGTAGTCGAGGTCGTAACCGAGGACGAGGGACACGTCCTCGCTGTCGGAACCGTCGGAGAACTCCTCGACGAAGTAGGTCACGCCCGCCTTCGTGTTGAGCGTGAAGTTCTCCTCGTCGTAGAGCGTGTAGCCGGCACCACCGCCAGCCCACCAACGCAGGTCCCGGTTGGCCAGCTCGTCGTTCTCGGCGCCGGCCGTGCCGAAGTAGTAGTAGTCCTCGCCCGCGAGGTAGTCGTACTGACCGTTCAGGCCCGCGCGACGCGCGATCAGCTCGTCCTCGGACTCCACGTAGTGGTAGAACGAGTTGACCGTGTAGCGGTCCATCTCGCGCTCGAGCACGGCGTCCGCGGTCATCGACGCCGAGAAGTTCTGCGCGTTGCCCTGCACCTGGGAGATGCCCAGCAGCACGGAGCCTTTCCAGCGGGGGTCTTCCTTCTCGACCTCGGCCGCCTCGTCACCTTGCGGCTCGGCGTCCTGCGGCAGGACCGGTTGGTCGGAGACGGGGTCCGTGCCGTTGGACACGGAGAGCAGCGCGAGCGCCGCGAGGGTGATGGGAGTCGTCATCGATCGTCTTCCAGGGAGCTCCGTGGAGCTCGGTTGCACTTGGGATCACCGGTGCTTTCGCGTGCTGCACCGGACCCGGGGGGGAAAATGCGGGCGGGGAGTCTAGCGCTTCGCTCCCCGAACGCCCGCTTCGTGAAGGACTTGTCATCCAAACCGCATTCGAAGCGCCGCGGAGGTCCCCCGGGCGACCGTTCGCGCTTCGCGAGGAGGGCTGGGAATGCGCTTTTCAGCGCGCGTAGCCGAGCTTCTCCAGCTCGTCGTGCCACGCCTCGACGCCTTCCTCCGGCGCGAGTCCGGCGGCGGCGAACTGCGCGAGCCAGCGGTCGAGGCGCGCACGCAGCAGCGCGGCGTCCTCGGAGTCGAGCGGCAGACCTTCGCGCTCGTAGGGATCGCGGACGAGGTCGAAGAACTCGTCCTCCGCGGTCATGCGCAGAACGTACTTGAAGCGCTCGTCCTGCAGCGCGAAGACGCCGTCGCCACCGGTCTTGCGCAGCGGTCTGCGCTGGGCGAAGACCGGATCGCGCTCGAAGGCGGCGTTCCCGCCGAGGAGCGGCACGAGCGAGCTCCCGGTCCAGGGCGCCAGCTCGCCCGTCAGACGCGCACCGTAGAGCTCGACCAGCGTCGGCAGCAGGTCCGTCAGGGAGACCAGCTCCTGGACGCGCCGCGGTGCGAGCGAACCGTTCGTCGCGTGGACGACGAGCGGGACGCGCAGCTGCTCCTGGTAGACCTGCCAGCCGTGTCCTGCGTAGCCGTGGCTCCCGAGCCCCTCGCCGTGGTCCGAGGTCACGATCCACAGGGTCTCGCCGTCGAGCCCGAGCCTCTCGATCGCGTCGTACACGCGTCGGATCTCGGCGTCGGCGTAGGCGATCTGCGCGTCGTAGGAGTCGATGTAGGCCAGGACCTGCTCGAGGGTCTCGGTCCGCACCTCCTCGCTGCCCTTGTCGCCGGAGCGCCACTCCGCCGGCTCGAACGGGAGCGCGAGGTCGTGCCGCTCGGCGATCTCGCGGTAGACCTCGCGCGGACCGAGCTCGGTCGCCTCCGCGATCGCCCGCGCGTGCTCGGGCGGGACGCGGTCGAGCATCTTCCAGCGGTGCGGGTCGTAGTAGTGCAGCCAGACGAAGAAGCGATCCGAGGAGCGATCCTTGCGGATCCACGAGATCGCGGCGTTGGAGATCGCCTTCGCGGCGCTGGTCTTCGCGCGCACGTGACCGAAGCCGTCCGCGACGCCTCCCAGGAACTCGACGCTCGTGAAGGCCGCCGTGTCGAAGCCGAGCGAGGAGAACGCCTCGGCCGTCGTCGTGACCTCGGCCGGGAGCTGCGAGCCGTTGGTCAGGAGACCGTGCAGCCCGGGCGGCAGCCCCGTGAACATCGAGGCGTGGCTGGGGGCCGTGTGCGAGCTGGCGCTCATCGCCGCCTCGAACAGCACGCCGCGCTCCGCGAGTTCGTCCAGGAACGGCGAGGTACGCCGGAAGTAGCCGTAGCTGGCGAGATGGTCCGCGCGCAGCGTGTCGATCGTGACGAAGACGACCCGCTCGTAAGGAACCGCGCCCGCCTCGGGAACGTCCAAGCCCGTCCCCGGCGCGCCGGACGAGCCCGGCGCAGCCTCGCCGCCCTCGGAACAGGCGGCCAGCGCGAGACAGGAGACGAGTAGGCAGCGCCCTCCGACACCAGGAAGCATGACGGATCTTAGTGGACTCCCCGGCGGCGCGTTAACCTGCGTTGCCTCATGAGGACCTCTCCCCTTCTCCTCGGAGCGCTCGGGCTGACGTGGCTCGCCTCGCCGGCCGCGGCGCAGGAGCCGGACGCGGTCGCCCTGTTCCTGAAGAACTGCGCGTCCTGCCACGGCGAGACGGGCGACGGCCAGGGGACGCAGGAGCTGGATCGCCCGGCGCGCAGCTTCCGCGACGGCGGGTTCTCCTACGGCAACACGCCGGACGCGCTGTTCCGCACGATCTCGATGGGCATCCCCGGCACGCCGATGCCGGGCTTCGACACGAGCCTCTCGGAGGCGGAGCGCTACGCCCTCGCCAACTACGTGACGACGCTCGGCCCCGAGGTTCGCGACGTGAGCGTCGCGGAGACGGTCCTGGTGGTGGCCGACCGCCCGCGCATCGTGCGCGGCATGCTGCCGGCGATCTCCAGCGGAGCGGTGGGCACGGTGCGCGGCCTCCTGATCGGGACCCCGGACGGCCTGACCTTCGAGTACGACACGGCGGACGTCCGGCTCCTGGGCGTTCGGATGGGCGGTTTCGTGGAGCGCACCGACTGGAGCGGGCGCGGAGGGACGGAGCTGAAGCCCCTCGGCCGCGTCGTCCACCTGATGGAGGGTGGGCGCCCCCAGGCGACCTTCCGGCTCGCCCAGGGCGAGGAGGAGGGGCCGCTCGTCTCGCGCCTGGCCTCCACCTGGATGCGCGGGCGCGAGGCGGGACTGACCTACCGGCTGCAGCGGCCGGCGGAGCGCGACCCGCTGGTCTGGGTCCGCGAGTCCGCCGCCGCGTTCTCCGGCGCGGTCGGGTCCGGCTTCCGGCGCCACTTCGCGCTCACGGACGCGGCCGACGACCTGCGCCTGGCGGTCGAGCTGCCGCGCGTCGGCGACGACCACGTCACGGCCTCCTTCTTCCTCGCGGATCCGGAGGGACAGTACCCGGCGCGCTCCTGGACGATCGTCCGGCGGCCGGGGCCCGTGTTCGAGTGCGTGGGCACCCTCGCGACCGGCGCGCGCATGAGCGGGCTGCGCGGAGCCTTCACGCTCGACGTCGGCCCCGCGCGCGCGGCGCACGTCCACGTGGTCACGATCAACCTGCCGAGCTGGTCGGACGAACAGCGGCGCGCACTCGCGGAGGTTCCGTTCCCTTGATCGCCTGGCTGCTCCCGCTCGCTTCTCTGGCTCCCCTGCCCCAGGCCGCGCCCGCCGCCGACGGCTGGACGGTCGACTACCTCACCCCGCCCGCGGGTGTCGTGCTGGAGGTCGGCGGCATGGACTTCCTGCCGGACGGGCGACTGGCCGTGAGCACGCGGCGCGGCGAGGTCTGGCTGGTCGAGAACCCGCTGGCCGAGGACCCGTCCGAGGCCCGGTTCACCCGGTTCGCGGAGGGACTCTGGGAAGGCCTCGGGCTCTCCGTGGTCGACGGCAACATCCACGTCGTCCAGCGCGGCGAGCTGTCGCGGCTCCTGGACACGGACGGCGACGATCGCTGCGACACGATCGTGACGGTGACGGATCAGTGGGGCCTCTCCGGCAACTACCACGAGTTCGCCTACGGGCTGCCCTACGACCGGGAGGGCAACGCCTACGTCACGCTGAACGTCGGCTTCTTCAGCCCGGAGTGGTGGCTCGGGAGAGCGCGCGCGCCGTACCGGTGACCCCCTTCGCCTGTGGCTTCCGCAGCCCTTGCGGCGTGTCGCTGTCCCCGCAGGACGAGCTGTTCGTCACGGACAACCAGGGCGACTGGATGCCCGCCTCGCCGATCTTCCGCGTGGAGGCGGGCGGCTTCTACGGACACCCGGCCTCGCTGGACTGGACGCCGGAGTACCGCGAGGCGAAGACGCAGGCCAGCCTCACGGTCCCGCCGGCGCGCGCCGAGACGGACCGCGCCCCGGCCGCCGTCTGGCTCCCCTACAAGTGGTCGCGCTCTCCCGGCAACATCGTCTGGGACACGACCGAGGGCGCGTTCGGACCGTTCGCCGACCAGGTGTTCGTCTCGGAGCTCACGAACGGCATGGTGCTGCGCGGGACCTTCGAGGAGGTCGACGGTGTGCTGCAGGGCTGGGTCCTGCCGTTCGTCACCGGGATCGGCTCGGTCGTGCGCGTGGCGTTCGCGCCGGACGGCACGCTGCTGTGCGGGCTGACGAACCGCGGCTGGGGCGGCCTCGCGCCGGCGGACGGGCTCGCGCGCATTCGCTGGACCGGCGAGACGCCCTTCGCGATCGACGAGGTCCAGGTGCTCGCGCGCGAGGAGGACGTGCGGGACGGCGGCTTCCGGATCACCCTGACGGAGACGCCCTCCACGACCTGGAGCGGAGCCGCGCGTCGCAACCCGTCCGCCGCGGCGACCGTCACCCAGTACGACTACGACTACTGGTGGGAGTACGGTTCGCCAGAGCGCGACACGAAGCGTCTCGAGGTCTCCTCGGTCGAGGTCGACGGCCGCCAGGTGGACCTCCGGATCGAGGGCCTCGAGCCCGGTCGGGTCGCACGCGTGAAGCTCGAGGGCATGCGCAGCGTGGACCAGGTCCCGCTGCGCCACGAGGAGTTCGCGTACACGCTGAACGTGCTGCCCGGCGCCCCCGAGGCCCCCCACGTCGCACGCATCGCGCCTCCGCCGCCGGCGCGCGAGAGCGACGAGGAGGGCTGGCTGCGCCTGACCTACGGCGACGCCACCCAGGGCTGGGAGCAGACCGGCTGGGAACTGGTGGCCGCGGAGCCTCACCCGGACGACCCGACGCGCTTCCAGGTCGGCCCGGGCAACTCCCACCTCACGAACACCGCGGTGGACGAGCCGTCGCACTTCGTGAGTCGTTCCGTCTTCCAGGACGCGACGATCCACGCGGACTTCACGCTGCCCGTGGACGGAGAGGCGGTGCTCTGGATCCACGGGTCCTACGGGATCCTGCTGAAGGACTCGCAGTTCGACGACCGCCTGACCCCCCGGCACTGCGGAGCCATCGTCGGCGGGCCCGGCTTCGAGGGGATCGCGCCGTCGCTGTTCGCCTACCAGGGACCCCACCAGCTGCACGAGCTCGACATCGAGTTCCGCGCACCCCGGTTCGACGAGCGCGGCCAGAAGGTCGAGAACGCGCGCTTCGTGAGCATCCACCTGAACGACCAGCTCCTGCACGAGGACGTGGAGCTGCCGCGTCCCTCGCACGGCGCGCTCCAGTACGGCGAGACCGACGCGGGCCCGATCGTCTTCCAGGGCGACGGGACCCAGGTCGCGATCGGCAACATCCGCGTTCGTCCCGGCGGAGCCCAGGACGGTGAGGCTGCGCTGCCGGAGGGTTACCGCCCGCTGATCGACCTCGAGGCCGACGAGCCGCTCGCGGACTGGACGGTCACCGAGGACGGCTACTGGTACGTCGAGGACGAGGTGCTCCTCGGCGAAGGGCCGCGCAGCCACCTCTTCAGCCCGCGCGACGACTACGAGGACTTCGACCTCTGGATCGAGGCCAAGGTGTCCGACGGCGGCAACTCCGGCGTCCTCTTGCGCGCGCCGTTCCGCGAAGCGGGCTGGGTCGAGGGCTACGAGGCGGAGATCAACTGCTCCTTCGCCGACCCGCGCAAGACCGCGAGCCTGATCGGACTCGTCGACGTGCGTCCGCACCTGGTCGCGCCGGACACCTGGTTCCGCTACCAGCTCTCCTGCCGGAACGAGGACGAGGGCACGCGCATCCGGGTGACCGTCAACGACGTGCTGTTCGTCGACCACCTCGACCGCACGCGGTCCTTCGGACCGGGGCACATCGCGCTCCAGCAGCACCACGACGGCTCGGTGATCGAGTTCCGTCGCATCTGGATCCGCGAGCGATGAGGCCGGCGGACGCGGAGAGCTCTCGATCCTCCGCGTTCCCGAGTGCCCTGCTGGGAGCGCCGCTCCTGCTCCTGGTGTGCCTGAGCGCACCGTTCGTCGCCCTGCGCCAGCCGAAGCCGGTCGCAGCACAGGGCGAGCGCTTCGCGGGAGAGCGCGCGCTCCAGCACCTGCGGCGGATCGCCCGCGCGCCGCGACCGCGCGGATCCGAGGCGCACCAGGAGGTCTACGAATACCTCCAGCTCGAGCTGCGCACGCAGGGATACCAGCCCGAGTCGCTGGTCGTGGACGACCTCTCCAACCTGCTCGCGCGCGTCGAGGGCCGCGACTCGACCGGCTCCCTGCTCTTCGTCTGCCACTACGACTCGCGCCCCACCACGCCGGGCGCGGCGGACGACGGGGCCGCGGTCGCCTGCATGCTCGAGCTCTGCGCCGCGCTCCGGGTCACGAACCTCGAGCCGCGCAACGACCTGTTGTTCCTCTTCACCGACGGCGAGGAGGAGGGGCTCCTGGGAGCGCGGGCGTTCGTCGAGCACTTCGCGGACCTGCCGGACGTCGCAGCGGTGTTCAACTTCGACGCGATCGGCAACGACGGCTCGCCGGTCCTGTTCCAGACCGGGCCACGGAGCGGCGAGCTGGTGCGTTCCTGGGGACGCGCCGCCCGGCACCCGATCGCCACCTCGCTCGCTCCGTTCGTGTACGAGCGCATGCCGAACGACACGGACTTCACGCCGTTCCTCGAGCGGGGGTTCGCCGGGCTGAACTTCGCGATCGTCGGCGGAGGCTCGGCCTACCACCGCCCGCACGACACGGCGGAGCACATCTCGCCAGGCACGGTGCAGCTCGTCGGCGACACCATGCTGGACCTCGTGCGCGCGTTCGGCGAGCGCGACCTCCGGGCGCTGGCCTCCGAGGACCGCGTGTTCTTCGACGTGCTGGGAACGAGGCTCGTCAGCTTCGGGCCGCGCGTCGCCTGGGGTCTGGTCGCGCTCGCGGCCGCGCTGGCGGGCACGCTCGTCCGAACCCGTGCGCGGGCTGCGCGCGCGACCGCTCGCCCCTGTCTGCTCGCGCTGCTGCGCTTCGGCGCCTCGGTCGCCGGCGGCAGCCTCGCGCTCGTCCTGCTGTGGACCGCTCTGGACGGACTGGGGGAGCTCCTGGCCGCGGTGCTGGGTCGGGCCGCGGACCCGCGCGGCAACCGCCTGAGCT
>CAZDYS010000040.1:0-14834 GCA_964509445.1 uncultured Planctomycetaceae bacterium | reverse complement strand
GTTGATGCAGACCGACTTACCGGAGCCGGTCGTGCCCGCGATCAACAGGTGCGGCATGAGCGAGAGGTCCTCGACGATCGAGTTGCCCTCCGCGTCCATGCCCAGGAAGAGCGGCAGCGCGCCGGTCTTCTTGCGGTCGTAGGCCTTCTGCGTCACGAGCTCCGAGATGCGGACGGTACGGCGCTTCGCGTTGGGCACCTCGATGCCGATGGTCGCGCGGCCGGGGATCGGCGCGATGATCCGCACGCTCTTGGCGCGCAGCGCGGCGGCGATCTCCTGGCTGAGCTGCGTGACCTTGTTCATGCGCGTGCCCTGAGCGACCTCGAGCTCGAACATGGTCACGGCCGGCCCGACCTGCGCGCCGACCACCTGAGCGCTCACGCGGAAGGAGGCGAGCGCGTTCTCCAGACGGGATGCCTGGCTCTCGATCGCGCTCGCGTCCTCCTGGCTGGTCGCGTGCGGCTTCTCGAGCAGGTTCATGGGCGGCAGCTTCCACTCGCCCGGGGGCGGCGTGGGCGGCTCGAAGTCGATCGCGGGCTGCGCTGCCTGGACGACCGCGGGCTTCTTCTTGGGAGCGGGCTGGATCTCGGCCGGTTCCTCCTCCGGCTCGTCCTCCTCTTCTTCCTCCCACTCCTCCTCTTCGTACTCGTCCTCGGGCTCCTCTTCCCACTCCTCCTCGTCTTCCTCTTCCTCCTCTTCGGGCTCCTCCTCCCACTCCCACTCCTCGTCGTCCTCTTCCTCTTCCTCCTCGTCGAACAGCTCCGGCTCGACGACCTTGGGCTCCTTCTTCTTCGCGGCCTTCTTGGCGGGGGTCTTCTTCTTCGCCTTCGGCTTGGCCTTCTCCTCGACGAGGTCGGCGCCGCGCAGGAAGCTCCAGAGTCCGGCGAAGAGCTTGCCGAGCCACGCGCCGACGGCGGAGAGCACGGAGCGATCCTCCTCGCCCCGACGTTCGTCGACCCACTCCTGGAACGCCGCGATCGCGGGATAGAACGCCATCTCGGTGGCGAGCATGAACGACAGCAGGGCGGCGAGCACCGACAGCAGCCACAGTCCGGGCGCGCCGAGCTTCTCGACCAGGATCGGCGTCGCGTACTGACCCTTCACGCCCGGACCCGCGAGCTCCGTCGCGAGATAACCGCCCGGACCGAACGGGAGGTCGAACGCGTGCGTGTCGCCGAAGCCGAGCTCGAACAGGAATCCCGTCGAGATCAGGAACAGCGCGCCGCCGAACACGCGCACGAGCGGCCAGCCGACGCGCTTGCGCGCGACGAGCACGACGCCCCAGGCCATCGCGAGGAACACGAGGAAGTAGGCGCTCCAGCCACAGGCCGTGAAGACCCAGCCGGCGAGATAGCGGCCGGCCTGCCCTCCCCAGTTCCAGCCCTCCTGCGTGACCACCGTCGCGTCCGCCGGCGGCCCGTAGGAGATGAGCGAGAGGAACAGCCAGATCGCGAGCCCGAGCAGCGCGAGCCCCTTGATCTCCTGGAAGTGCTCGGTCGTCTCCTCGTCGACCTCTTCGCCGCGGGCGAACCGCGCGAAGAACTCGCGCAGTCGTTCCCCCCAGGGGGAAACGGACCTGCCCTTGTTCGCCTTCTTCCCCTTCTTACGTGCCATTCCTGAGGTGCTGCGGGTGACGGACGAGGGCGCGAAGCACCACTCGACGGCCATTCCAGCAACATCCACAGGCGGAAGACAGCGCGGAGTCGCGCTTGTGGCCCCGGTCGCCCCGCGCAGGCGGCGATCGCGCGGGAAATCGCCCTCTCAGCGCAGGAAGCCGTCGCCCTCGAGAGCCGCCCGCCAGAGCGACGGATCGGGCGCGAGGTCGAGGTGCGTGACGCGCTTCAGAGCCTGGTGAGCGGCCACCGTGACGGGCTCCGAGCGGTCCCAGAGCAGCTCGACGAGCGAGGGCAGCGCGTCACGACCCTCGAAGGTGGCGACGACGCGGCAGGCGAGCTCCCGGACCTCGGGGGCCGGGTGCGCGAGCGCGCCGATCGTCTCCCTCCGGAACTCCGCCTCGAACAGCGGATGCCGCTGCACCTCGTGGAGCGCGGCGGCGGCCAGCTCGCGGCGGGAGGCACGGAGTCGCGCGACGACCTGTCGGCCGCTCTCCTCGAACCAGCGCAGCTCCGCCCCGTGCCACCTGCGCCACGGACCGGGCTGCTCGGAGAACCGCTTGCCCGTGATCCTCTGCAGGGACCAGTGAGCGTTGCCACGGACCCCGCGGTCCTCGTGCTCGAGGAGCTCGATCATGGGCTCCACGGACGCGCTGTCGAAGAGACGCCCCAGGGCCAGGCAGGTCGCCTTGAGGACCTCGGAATCCTCTTCGGCGAGGAGCTTCCGGAGCGAAGGAGCCAGCTCGTCGGAGATCTCCACTCCCTCCGTGGAGACCAGCCGGTCGATGCAGGCGACGACGGCACTCGGATCCTCCTCGTCCCAGGCGAGGAACTCGATCAGGAGGTCGACGGCCGCGGGCTGCGCGCTCTCGCCCAGCGCCCAGAGCAGAGCGCTGCGCACGTCCTCCGGAGCATCCCCCCAGCCCCAGCGAACGCGCGTGACCGCTCCGTCCTCGCGGCGCAAGAGCTCTCCGACGGAGTCCTCGAACGTGCGCAGGAGTCCGCGGTCCCCGTCGACGACGGCGTCGATCATCGGCTGCAGGTGCTGGCTCCGGCCGTAGACGCCGAGAACTCGCAGAGCCGCATCCCGGGAGGCCGGGGAGTCCTCGAGCAACTCTCCCTGCGCGAAGTGCAGCAAGCGGCTGCGCTGCATGCGCCCGAGATCGCCGAGGAGCGCGTCCCGCTCCTGCGAGGTCGCGCGATCCCGCCGCGCGTCCGTCTCGAGGAAACCGTGCGCCAAGGCGTCGAACACGGGCTCCAGCCGATCGCGACCGAGAGCCCCCAAGCGCGCGGCCAGGGTCCGTCGATCCCCCGGCGCCGGCTCCTCTCGGAACACCGCGGTCAGGGCTCGGTCGAGATCGTCCGAGGGTCCCTGCGGAGCGCACGAGAGCGCGAGGAGGAGCTGGAGGATCATCGGCGTGCCTAGCGCGGATCCGCGACCGGTCGCCAGCTGAGGACCTCGGGAGCACCGCTGCCTCCGCCGCCGGTCGCCCCCAGCGTCTTGTCGTAGTGAACGGCGGCGTTGCTGTCCAAGTGGACCTCGTCCGCCGCAACGGCGCCGTAGACGTGCGCGTTGCTCTTGATGCTGAGCAGTCGGTCCGGGGCGTAGAGCGTGCCGATCAGATAGGTGTTCGAGTCGAGCAGGACGTCCGAACCCGAGGACGCGAACCAGATCGAGACGTCCGCGGGATCTCCCGAGGTCGGCGCGATCCAGGCGTTGCTGTTGAGCTCGAAGTCCCGGGTGACCCAGATCTCGACCGGTCCTCCGCTGGCGTCCACTTCCAGTGCGGCGTTCGAGTTGACCTCGAGGTTCTTCACGAGGAGTCGCGCGGGCCCGGTCACGATCAGCTTGGCCGTGCTGTCGAGGGTGAGGTTCTTGTAGTAGTGATCCCCTGACGCGAGCGTCTGCGTCCCGCTCGAGCGGGAGATGTTCCCCCCGGGAGAGCTGATCGACGGCTGCACGAGCGTCTCCAGGACATAGGGCTCGGGTAGGGAGGCCGTCGACCCGAAGACCTTGGAGCTCCCCTTCGTGGAGACGCTGGAGCTCACTCCGGGCCGTGCGTCGCCGAAGACCGCGGAGTTCGAGTCGAGGGAGATCCCGCCGTTGCTCGCGATCGAGGTGTCGCTCTCGGCGTAGTGCATCCCCTTGTACTTGTTGACCTGCTGCGACGCGTAGTCGCCGGCAGCGGACTCCCAAGCATCGAAGAAGGAGTTGCTGTTGAGCGTGATCGCGTCCCGCCCGAAGATCCCGTAGGTGAATGGTCCGCTCGCTTCGGCGGTACGGACGACGAGCTCGACGGCCTCGATCTCCGAGCCGCTCTCCGCCACCGCGACCAGGCGGACGAGGTCGTCGTCGAGGTCGGCGGAGTCCGTACCGAGCGTGACGACGAGGTCGACGTCGACGCCCTCGACGACCTGGGGATAGGCGAGCAGGTCGAGAGCCTCCACTCCCCCCTCGGTCATGTGTGCGTAGGCCTCGTGGAGCACGGACTCGGCGAAGCTCGCGGACCGGAGCTCGCGGACGACGGCCTCGTTCTCCTTCTGCGCGGTTCCGCTGAGCATCGCGAACAAGAGTCCGAGCGATCCCAGGAGGGCCACGGAGGTCACGACCACGGCGAGGATGGCCCCGCTCCGGGAGGTCGCCTCTCCACGTCTCGTTCGTCCCGTACGCTTCATCATAGATTCCTCGGACGCACCGTCGCCTCGAGCGTCTCCACGGCGAGCACGCCGTCGGTCGTGGCTCGCTGGAGGGTCAGCCGGACGATCCAGGAGTCCCCCGACCGCTCCAGGCAGAACCCGTTCTCGTCGACCAGCCCGTTGTCGTTCTGGTCCTCGCCGTCCGCGTCCTCGCCTTCGAGGTACTCGCTGACCCAGTGGGTCAGGACACGCGTCCGCTCGTTGGGTCCCCCCCACAGTCCGTGACCACTTCGAGGACTCCCTCGTCGACGAGTCCGTTCCCGTTGTTGTCGACGCCGTCGTCGACCTCGTTCTGTTCGTAGGCGAAGCGGATCTGGACCGTCTCCCAGGTCACCGTCCCGTCGGTCGCCATCGAGGCGTAGCGCCCGACCTCGATGCTGTCCTGCCAGAGCGGCCCCTCCGGATAGGCCTCGAGGGACGCCGCGCGCGAGGTCAGCAGCAGGTCCGTGACCTCGCCCAGCGCTCGGCGGCCCTGCTGGACCAGGTTGGAGTCGACGGTGGAGCTCCGGTAGGCCTGCGAGCCCGAGATGGCGACGAAGCCGATCGTTCCCAGCACCATCGCGAAGAGCGAGATCGCCAGCACGGCCTCCACCAGGGAGAACCCGGCTCTCGCAGCATGCTTCGATCGAGGCGTGGGCACGGCTAGAGCTCCGTCAACAGGGCCGCGATCTCGAGCTGCCGGTCTCCGGTCCTTCCCGACCACTCCAGGCGCACCACCACGGGCAGGAGCCTGCAGTCCGCCGTGACGTCGGCGTCGCCGGCGTCGCCGTCGAGGTTCAGGTCGCGCGGAAGGAACGGGAAGTCGTCCGTCGGCGTCTCCGTGAGCCGATCGGGCTGCCCGTCGACGGTCGGGAACAGGATCTTCCCGACCATCCCGTCGGCGTCTCCATCCTGGGGCGTGAAGCCGGGCACCGCGAAGTCGGCGCCCACGGCCGTCCCCGCGCCACCGGGGTCGTCGGCGTCGGCCTCGTTGTAGGTCGCGAACACGTCGTCGAAGTCGGTGGCGCGCACCTCTTCCAGCGTGGCGCGCAGCTCCTGCACGGCGATCACCGTCTCGCGGTTCACCTCGCTGAGCGAGACGGACTCGGAGAACGAGAGCAGGTAGCTCAAGAGACCGGCGACCATGACGGACATCGCGATCAGCAGCTCCAGGAGCGAGGTTCCCGCACGTCCGCTCGCGCGATCCAACCGGTGATGGAGAGGCAGTTGGAGAGGCAAGGCAACCCCTTCATCGCTCCGCCGAGAGCCCCAGATGAAGCCGGATCACGAAAACGACGCGGCGACTCGGGCACGGGAGCTCGCACGGCCGATAGGCCCGAGTCCCCCCTCCTCCGGAGAAGTCCCCATGGCTCGAAACCACTTTCGCAAGATCATCAAGCCCGGTCTCCAGCTGAAGGTCATCGCGGTCTTCACGGGCACGGCCGTTCTGTGCCTGGTCTTCCAGGCCGTGCTGATGACGAAGACGCTCGGGGTCGAGGGGCAGACCCTCTCCCCGCACGTGGTGAGCAGCGTCCTGCAGAACCTGCTGCTCTCCATCGGGCTCTTGGTGCCGGTCTCGTTCGTGATCGGAGCGATGGTGACGCACCGCATCGCGGGGCCGATCTATCGCTTCGAGCAGTACCTGGGGCAGGTCGCCGAGAGCGAGGTGGACGCGCCCTGCCGGATCCGCAGGAACGACGAGCTCCACGACCTCTGCGCCGCGATCAACCGCGCGACCTGGGAGCGCTCGGACTCGTCCGCGCCGCGCGAGGCGGAGAGGACCGCGGCCTGAGACGCCGCCGGGGTCGCTCTCAGCGCCCCAGACGGACCAGCCGCTTCGCGATCTGCCGCTTGGTCCGGTCCTGCAGCCGGAGCTCGGAGCCGTCGCGACCGAGCACGAGGACGCTCGAGCGGTTCGCCCGCAGGGCCGTCGCGTCGTTCAGCACGATGTAGTCCGCGTTCTTCCGGTGGAGCTTGGCCCGCGCGCGCGCGATGCCCGAGCCGGTCTCCAGCGCGAAGCCGACCACGAGCCGCTCGCCCTTGCGCTTCGCCACGGTCGCCAGCACGTCCGGGTTGCGCACGAGCTCCAGGGTCGCCGTCTCGGTGCCCCCGTCCTTCTTGCGCCACTTGCCGGCGAGCTTCTTCTTCGGTCGCCAGTCCGCAACGGCGGCCGCCATGATCAGCACGTCCGCGTCGCGGAACGCGTCCCGGACGGCGGCCAGGAGGTCGCGGGCCGAGACGATGTCCACCCGCTTCACGCCGGCCGGTGTCTCCTGGTGGACGGGTCCCGCCACCAGCACGACCTCGTCGCCCTGCGCTCGCGCCGCGCGTGCGACCTCGAAGCCCATCTTCCCGCTGGACTCGTTGCCGAGGAAACGGACGGGATCGATGTGCTCGTAGGTCGGGCCGGCGGTGACGACCACGCGGCGCTTCTTGCCTCGCGCCATCGCTCAGCCCAGCGTCGCGCGGACCGCGGCGATCACGGAGGCCGGCTCGGGCATGCGTCCGAAGCCCTCGTCCCCGCAGGCCATGTGGCCGCTCTCCGGCTCGAGGATCTGCCAGCCATCGCCACGCAAGGTCTCCGCGTGCCGCACGATCGGCAGCGCGCGCCACATCTCCGGGTTCATCGCGGGCGCCAGGAGGCGCGGCTTGTCGCGCGGCAGGGCGAGGGCGACCGTCGTGACGAGGTCGCCCGCCAGGCCGAGCGCGAGGCGCGAGACGAGGTCCGCGGGGCAGGGCGCGACCACGAGCACGTCGCCCCACTTGGAGAGGTCGATGTGGTCCATGCCGCCGCGCCGATGACTGCCGAACTCGTCGACCCAGGCGGGCTCGCCGGTCAGCGCCTCGTAGAGCTGCGGGCTGATCAGCTCCGAGGCGCGCTTGGTCAGGATCGCCCGGACGGCGAAGCCGGCCTGGGAGAGCTTGCTCGCCAGGTCACAGGACTTGTGCAGCGCGGCCGAGGCGCCGGCCGCCAGCAGGACGTTCGTCATGTCGTCGCTCCCTCGCGGTCCAGCCCCGCCAGTCGCTTCACGTCGGCGACCGCTCGCTCGAGCTCTTCGTTCACCACGACGTGATCGTACTTGTCCTTGGAGAGCAGTTCCTCGTGCGCCTTCTTCAGACGGCGCTCGATGACCTCGGGAGCGTCGGTTCCGCGACCGCGCAGGCGCTCCTCGAGCACCTCCATGCTGGGCGGCGCGATGAAGACGAACACGCTCGGAACGTCGAGATCCAGCGCCTTCAGGGTCGAGCCGCCCTGGACGTCGATCTCGACGAGATAGACCTTGCCGGCCTCGAGCGCGCGATCCATGGGCTCGCGCAGGGTGCCGTAGAGGTTGCCGTGCACCTCCGCGTACTCGATGAACGCGCCGTCGGCGGCGAGCTCGTTGAAGCGCGGCTTGTCGACGAAGACGTAGTCCTTGCCGTCGACCTCCCCCGCCCGCATCGGTCGCGTCGTGGCCGAGATCGAGAACTCGACCCGCGCGTCCTCGAGGAGCCGCTGGCAGATCGTGCTCTTCCCGCAGCCGGAGGGGCCGGAGATCACGAGCAGCTGGCCGCCGGTCGGGACGCTCATTCGACGTTCTGCACCTGCTCGCGCAGGCGCTCGACGTGGGTCTTCGCCTCGACCACCCAGTGCGCGACCTTCGCGTCGCTGCACTTGGAGCCGATCGTGTTCACCTCGCGGAAGATCTCCTGCACCAGAAAGTCCAGCTTCCGGCCGACCCGGCCTCCCTTCGCGAGGAACGAGGCGAGCTGGTCGAGGTGGCTCGCGAGGCGCGAGAGCTCCTCGGACACGTCGAGGCGGTCGGCCAGCAGCGCGATCTCGCGCGCCACGTCGGCCGCCTGCCGCGTCTGCCGACCGTCGAGGAGCTCGCTCACGCGCTTCTCGAGGTTCTTCTGGTGCGCCTTCACGACCGTGGGCATGCGCCGCTCGATCTTGCGGACGATCTTGGCCGTGGCCGCGGCGTTCTTCTGCAGGTCGTCGTGGATCGCCTTGCCCTCGACCTCCCGCATGGAGATCAAGAGGCCGAGCGCCTCGTCCACGGCGCCGAGCAGCGCGCGCTTCAAGCGCTTCGCATCGGTCTTCGAGTCGTCGCTCGAGACGACGACCCCGGGCAGTCCGAGCAACGTCTCGAGCGACACCTCGGCGTCGAGCCCGAGCTCCTTCCCGACCGTCCGCACCTGATCGCGGTAGCGCTTCACGGTCTCCGCGTCGATGCGCGCCGTGCTGGTCGTGCTCTTGCGCTCGACCGAGACGAAGGCCGTGACGGAGCCGCGCTCCAGGCGCTTGCGGACCAGCGCCTCGACCTCCGGCTCCAGCGAGCTCAGGTCGTGGGGCAGGCGCAGCTTGAGGTTGAGGTGACGGTGGTTCACCGCCCGCACCTCGGCCGACAGGACGACGTCGCCCTCCTCGCGAGAGGCGGCGCCGAATCCGGTCATGGAGCGCAACATGCCGTCTTCGCTCCGCGGAAGGCGGAGGCTACTCCTGGTCCGGAGCGCCCGCGAGGCCCGGATCGCCGAGTCCCTGCAGGCCCTCGCCGATCGTCGTCAGCCCGTCGATCGCCGACGCCTCGGCGCCGGAACGGTTGATGAAGTGCAGCGTGAGCGCGCTCGCCAGGAACACCGCCGCGGTGACCCCGGTGAACGTGTTGATCCCCTTCGACCCCACGCCGAAGGTCTGCTGGCCGTGGTCGCCGAGGGCCTGACCGAAACCGCCGCCTTTGCCCTCTTGGAGCAGGATCACGACGATCAGGACGAAGGCCGAGAAGCAGAACAGGATGTAGAGGAGGGTGGTGAGCATGTGGCAGGTGCCCGTTCCCGGCGAGGGCCGGGGTTGCGGCTAGCGGGCGAAGTCCAGGATGGGGACGAACTGTTCGGGCTTCAAGGACGCTCCTCCGACGAGCGCGCCGTCGACGTCGGGCACGGCCATCAGCTCGCGCACGTTGTCCGGCTTCACGCTGCCCCCGTACTGGATGCGGGTGGCGGAGGCGACGGTCTCCCCGTGGAGACCGGCCAGGAGGCCGCGCAGGTAGCGGTGGACGTCCCCGGCCTGCTCGGGGGTGGCCGTGAGGCCGGTCCCGATGGCCCAGACGGGCTCGTAGGCGATGGTGACGGCGCCCATGCGGTCGGCGGAGACACCGGCGAGGCCTTCGGTGAGGTGCCGGCGCACGACCGCCTCGGTCTGCTTCGCCTCGCGCTCCTCGAGGGTCTCGCCCACGCAGAGGACCACCTCGAGCTCGTTCTCGAGCGCCTGGTGGACCTTCTGGTTGGTGATCTCGTCCCCCTCGCCGTAGACGTGGCGGCGCTCCGAGTGGCCGACGATCACGAAGTCGCAGCCGACGTCGCGCAGCATCGCCGCGGAGACCTCGCCCGTGAACGCGCCCGCGTCGCGGTCGCAGACGTCCTGGGCACCGACGCGGATCGGCGAGTCCTTCAGGAGCGCCGCGATCTCCGGCACGTAGACGAAGGGAGGAGCGACTCCGCAGTCCACGTCGTCGCGCGCGCCGAGGTGGTCGCGCAACGCGCCGGCGAGCTCGAGCGCGGACGCGCGCTCGAGGTTCATCTTCCAGTTGCCGGCCAGGTAGGGCTTCCTCACGGGACGTGCTCGTTCGGGGGAATCGAGGGGGTTCGCGGGCTCCGGGGAGCCCTCGAAACAGGCCTCCGGACCGCGGAAAGAGCCGAGCAGTATAAGGAGGACCGGCGGAGCTGCAACCGTGGGAGCCCCGGGGCGGGGCCGAACGCCCGTGCCCGGAGGCCCGAGGGGAGCCCCGGCGCCGGGAACGGACGCGACCTCCGGGCCGGCCGGCTCCCGCGCAGGACTCCGCTGCGGGCGTCTCGGGGCCGCGGGGCCGACTGCTAGGATGGCGCGATGCGCGCGCGCCTCCGGTCCTTGCTCCAGCTCCAGGCCCTCGATCGCATGCCGCGCACCGGCTGGATCCAGCGCGGCGTCCGGGATCCCGAGTCCGTGGCGGCGCACTCGTTCGGGGTCGCGACCCTGGCCCTGGCCCTGGGCCCCACCGTCGAGCCCCCGCTGGAGGTCGACCGCGCCGTGAGCCTGGCCCTGAGCCACGACCTCGGCGAGGCGGTCCTGGGGGACCTCCCACGCGGCGCGGCGGCCCTGTTCCCGCCGGGCGCGAAGCGGGCGGCGGAGCGCGCCGCCCTCGCGGACCTCCTGGACCCGCTCGCCCCGCTGGCCCGGGAACGGGCCGAGGAGGCGCTCGCGGAGGAGTCCCGGGAGGCGCGCTTCGTGAAGCTCCTCGACGGGCTCCAGCTCGGACTGCGCCTGCTCGCCTACCGGCGGTCCGGACAGGCCGGCCTGGAGGAGTTCCAGGAGGGCCTGCGCGCCCTGGACTGCTCGGCGTTCCCCCCCTGCGAGGAGTTCCGCGCGGAGCTCCTCGCGGCCCTGGAGGAACTCGACGGATGAAGCGCCGCAACGTGCTGTTCGTGGTCACCGTGTTCGGCGTGATCGGCCTCGGCATCTGGACCGAGGCGAGCCGCCGCGAGGACCCGACCGACAAGGTCGTGCTCGCGGCGCCCCCGAACCCCGCGTTCGAGGAGCTCGTCCCCCCCACGGGCGAGGAGTACGTGTTCGGACGCGTGCTCGACGTGGTCGGCGCGCCCGTGGAGGACGCCGAGGTGCTCCTGTCGTCCAGCCGCGCGGAGACGACCGAGGCCGCTCCGCTGTTCTGGGCGATGACCGACGACGAGGGAGAGTTCTCGCTCGACGACGTCCGTCCGGGCACCTACACCGCCACCGTGGTGCGACCGGACCGGCGCCCGGAGCAGTTCCAGGTCGACGTTCCGACCGAGGGTGCGCTGGTGCTGCGACTCGCGCTCGAGGCGCCGGGCCCCGTCGACCCGCTGCCGGACTTCGACCGCGTCGACGTGACCGGCCGCGTGCTCGTGCCGTCCACGCACCCGCGCGCCGGCACGCTGTCCACCCAGGGCTACGAGGTGTGGGTCGTCCCGGAGGAGGAGGACCCGCTCGAGCTCACCGGCGTGATGAAGCGTCGGGTGACCGTGGACGAGACCGGGGGCTTCGCGCTCCCGGGCCTGGTCGCGGGGCGCTACGAGCTGCGCCTCTTGCCTCCCTGGGCCCGCGGGGGGTCCTGGCCGGTCCTCGCGACCGCGGACCTCGTGGCGACCCCGGACGCGGGGGACGCGCCGCGCCTGGTCCTGCGCAGCGCGGAGATCTCCGGCGCGCTGCGGGACCTCGCGAGCCGCCCGATCCAGGGAGCCCTGGTCGAGCTCTGGCCGCGCGACGTTCCCCACCGCCGCTGGCCGCTGGCGACGACCGACGCGCGCGGCGAGTTCCGCCTGACGGACCTGCCGCCGGGGACCTACGTGGTCGAGCTGCGGGCCGGTGGTGCGCGCCTGGAGCGGACCGTGCAGGTCGGCGCGGAAGCGCGCGAGCGATTGCAGCTCGAGCCCGTGGATCCGCGGCGCTAGGCGCGCTCGGAAGCACTATCCTGGGCGGTTCGATCATGGAGATCACCTACCTCGACAACGCCGCCACGACGCCGCTCGACCCCCGCGTGCGCGACGCGATGCTGACCACCCTGGAGGTCGACTTCGGCAACCCCTCCTCGCGCCATCCGCTCGGCGTGCGCGCCAGAGAGGCGCTCGAGGGCGCGCGCGTGCGCGTCGCGCAGGCGACGGGCGCGGAACCGGAAGGCGTCGTCTTCACGGCCGGCGGCACGGAGGCCAACAACCTCGCGCTCTTCGGCACGCCGCGCGGTCCGGGACACGCGTTGATCGGTCCCACGGAGCACTCCTCGGTGCGCCAGCCCGCGCAGGTCCTGGCGGAGGCCGGCTGGGAGATCGAGGCGCTGCGCCTCGACGCGAGCGGGAACCTCGACCTGGAGCACCTGGTCGCCGCCCTGCGACCGGACACGCGGCTCGTGACCTGCATGCTCGTGAACAACGAGTTCGGCACGGTCTATCCGATCGCGCGCGTCGCGAAGCTCGTGCGCGCGAACGCCCCGCAGGCCTGGCTGCACGTCGATGCGGTCCAGGGCCTCGGCAAGGTGCCGGTGTCGATCGGCGAGCTCGGCTGTCACTCGCTGTCCGTCAGCGCCCACAAGATCCACGGACCCAAGGGGTCCGGCGCGCTCGTCCTGGCGAAGGGCAGCGCGCCGAAGCCGCGCCTGTTCGGCGGCGGACAGGAGAACGGCGTGCGCTCCGGAACCGAGAACGTCGCCGGCTGCGTGGGACTCGGCGTCGCCGCGAGTTCGGCCGCGGAACACGTCGCGCTGCACGGGGACGACCGGTCCCTGCGCGAGCTGCTGCGCGAGGAGCTCTCCCGCGTCCCCGGCGCGCGCC
The DNA here is from genome assembly GCA_964509445.1 of uncultured Planctomycetaceae bacterium. Taxonomy (GTDB): domain Bacteria; phylum Planctomycetota; class UBA1135; order UBA1135; genus CAZDYS01. The sequence goes on along the minus strand of CAZDYS010000040.1, from coordinate 2,226 downwards.
TCCTGGATCCCGGCAGCGAACGCTCGCCGGTGATCTGCGCCGTGCTGCTGCCGGGGCCGCAGGCGGAGGTCTGGATGCACCACCTCGAAGCGCGCGGCGTCTACTCCAGCGTCGGCGCGGCCTGTCAGGCGCGCCGCGGTGGCGTGCCGCCGGCGCTGAAGGCGCTCGGACTCGACGACGAGGAGGCGCGGCGCGTGCTCCGCATCTCGTTCTCCCGCCTGACCACGCGCGAAGACGTGCTGCGAGCCGTGGCGGAGCTCGAACGAGCCGAGCGCGAGCTCGGAGTGATCGGTTGACCGAAGAGGTCGTCGTCGCGCGCTTCGGAGAGCTCTGGCTCAAGGGACGCAACCGCACGGACTTCGAGCGGCGCCTCGCGAAGAACTGCCGAGAGGCGCTGGCGGACATCAGCGAGGTCCGCATCGAGCGCGCCAACGCGCACCTGATCTTCCGACCCGTGACGCGCGTGCACGACGTGGCGCAGAGGCTCACGGAGGTCTTCGGCTTCACGTCGATCTCGCTCGCGCGCGTCGTCGCCCCCGAGCCGGAGGCCATCGCCGCCATGGCCTCCACCGTGCTCGACGAAGCGCTCGAGGCACGGCCGCGCGGGACGGTGATCCCCTTCCGCGTGCAGTCGCGTCGCGGGGACAAGCGCTTCCCGATGACCTCCGCGGAGCTGGATCGATTCGTCGCGGACCGGGCGATGAAGCCGCACCGCGAGCGCCTGGCCGTCGAGCTCACGCGCCCCGAGCTCACGCTGGGCGTGCAGGTCAACACCGACAAGGCCCTCGTCTTCGCCGACCGTATGCCGGGCGCCGGCGGACTCCCGGCGGGCTCGATCGGCCGAGCGGTCTGCTTGCTCTCCGGCGGCATCGACTCCCCGGTCGCCGCATGGCTGGCGATGAAGCGTGGCTGCGAGGTCTCCTTCGCCGCCTTCCACTCCTACCCGTTCATCGGCGAGTCCTACCAGGCGAAGGTCCGCCGGGTCGTGCGCCGGCTCGCGCGCTTCCAGCCTCGCTCGCTCCTCCACGAGGTGCCCTTCGCAGAGGTCCAGACCGCCGTGCGCGACCACTGCCCCGCCTCCTACCGCACGGTGCTGTACCGCCGCATGATGCAGCGCATCGCCGGACGCATCGCGACGGAGGCGCGCGCCGGAGCGCTCGTCACCGGAGACAGCCTGGGTCAGGTCGCGAGCCAGACGCTCGAGAACCTCGCCTGCATCGGCTCGGCGAGCCCGGTGCCGGTCCTCCGCCCGCTCATCGCGTTCGACAAGGAGGAGACGATCCGCATCGCGCGCTCCATCGGCACCTACGACGTCTCGATCGAGCCCGAGCCGGACTGCTGCACCGTGTTCCAGCCGAAGCACCCCATCCTGCGCGGGAGCCTCGCCGTGTGCGAGGACGCGGAGACCTCGATCGACGTCGAGGGGTTGGTCGAAGCGGCGCTCGAGGGGACGAAGACGAAGCGGATCCGGCCCGGCGTCGGCCTCAGCTGACGCGCTCCGCGCCCCGGCGTCCCACGTCCAGCGTGCGCTCCACGGCGCGGAGCAGCTCGTCCGGACGGATCGGCTGCGCGACGGTCGGCAGCCCGTGGTCGCGGTCGCCGTGGCCGAGCAAGAGGACCGGAGGTGCGTCCTTCCCCGTCAGGAGCTGCTCGACCAGGCGGTCCCGCTCGTGCTCGGAGCCGAGCACCACGAGTTCCGCGTCGAGCTCGTCGAGAGCGAGCTCGGCGTCCAGCGTCCGCACCTCGAAGCCGGCCTCGGTGAGCACGCTCGCGATCAGTTCGCGCAGGGACGCGTCGCACTCGAAGAGCGCGAGCGTCGGTCGCGGACGCGCCGGAGCGAACGCCTCCGAGGACGCATCCGAGACGCCCTCGAACACCAGGCGGAACGCGACCGCGGTCTCCGAGGGACGCAGCAGCACCTGACAGCGCAGCTCCTCGCTTCGGTCGGCCGCCAGGAGCAGGGCGGTCGGAGGCGCGTCCTCCGAGACCTCCGTCGCCCCCAGCGTGTGGACGATCGAGAGCGCCACGCGGCGCCCGAGCCCGACCAGGGAGACCCGCACGAGCCCCGCTCCCTCCGCCTTGTCGACCGGCTCGCCGGCGCCTCCCGGACCGGCGCGCAGCACGGCGCGGGCGACGAGCGCCAGCACGAACGGGGCGAGCCGACCCGCGTCGGAGAAGACGACCGCGGAACGCGCGGGCGGACGGAACTCGAGCGCGACGCCGCGC
>CAZDYS010000039.1:0-14891 GCA_964509445.1 uncultured Planctomycetaceae bacterium | reverse complement strand
CCGGCGTCGTAGACGAGGTCCGGATCGACGAGGTCGAGGCGCTCGTCGTTCGGACCGAACGGCGAGTCCGTACCGGGCATCAGCTCGTGGTTGCGGATCAGGATCGTGCGCCCCTTCTCGTCGGGGAAGGTTGCCATCCCGTCCGGTGCACCGGGCACCAGGAGGCCGTCGTCCATCTCGTCGCCGGTGCGCGAGAGGACCTGGTAGGAGAACTCCTGCGGCAGGTCGAGGATGCCGTCCGCGTCCGGCTGCAGCGGACCCAGGACCGGGTCGTCGTCCCGCGCCGGGGCGCCGGTGCGGTAGGCCAGGGGAAGCGTTCGGAAAGCGGCTCCGAGCGCGGTGGCGCTCTGCAGGAACCAGCGGCGATCAGCGTTCATGGGTCCATCCTCCAGGACCCATGATGACCGCTCCGGCGCGTGCTGTCGCCCCGGAATCGTGTCCCGCGCCCGGCGTGGGCCGGGACGGGTCGTCCGCGGGCGGCTAGCCCAGCCTGTCGACCGAGCTCTGCGCGCGCGACGAGGAGAGGGAGCTCAGGTAGGGGAGCCCCGTCTCGCGCTCGCGGTTGCGGTCGAGCGCTTCTCCGATGCGCTCGAGGAAGGACAGCGTCGTGCGGCGCACGAGCTCCTCCGGGGTCGACGGGCCGAAGACCTCGCGGTCCTGGGCGAGCTGTTGCAGCAGTTCGTCGGTCCGCACCGCGCCCGGGTTGCCGGGCGTGGTCGAGTCGTACGGCACCGGCGCCTCGACGACCGGCCCGGCGGCGGCCTCGGAGCCGGCGAGGGCGGAGTTCGGAGCGACGTCCGCGGCCGCCGGCTTGACCTCGGGCCCGGCGGTCTCGGCAGGGACCTCGGTGAGCGCGTCCGGCGCGACCTCCGCGCCGGAGCCCGGAGTGTTCTCGAAGGCGAAGCCGAGCGTTTCCGTCAGGCTGCCGCGCAGCTCGCTGAACGCGCCTCGCACGGTCTCGCGCAGGGCCGCCTCGTCGAAGGTGCCCGTGCTCTCGATGCTCGCACGCGCCTCCTCGAGGGCAGCCTGCACCTCTTCCTTGAACGCTCGTCCGAGCAGCTTGACCTCGCGGCTCGGCCGTTCGCCGCCGAAGATGCGGTCGAGCTGCGCCGCGATGTCCTCCAGGCCGGTGCGAACCTCCTGGCGGATCCCGAGCATCTCCAGCTCGGCGGCCTTCAGGTCGATCGACGCGTTCTCGCCGGACGAGAGCGGCGCGCTCGTCGGTTGCTCGACGTGCTGCGGAGCCGCCTTGCCCGTCGGACGCGGATCGTGCGGACCCACGGAGTTCGGACGCGGGGCGTCGAAGCGGACGTTGGAGAGGGAGGAACCGGTCTGCTGGGGGATGTTCATGGTCTTCGCCGAGGTCGGGGACACTCCCGTCATCGGACGAATCCGGAAGGACCTGAGCGAATCCCCGACCGGAAGACCCGGAACCTGGAAGCGAAGGGCGGAAAGGAGTTCCGCCCGGTGCTTCCTCCCCGCGCCCGGGTCAGTCCGGACGCTCTTCGAGCGCGTGCTCGATGCGGGCCACGAGGTCGGCCGCGTGCGCCTCGAGCACGGGGGCGAGCCCGTCGGGCTGGCTCTCCAGGAGCTCCTTCATGCGCTCCAGCTGCCAGCGCGCCAGCGCGCGGATGTCCGACGTGTCGAGGTCGACCCCCCCGGCGGACTCCTCCGTCGCGAGCCAGACCAGCCGCTCGACGTGGGCACGCTGGAGGCCGCGCGAGTAGGGCGTGCTGGGGACGGACCAGACCGCGTTCTGCACGTCGGCGAGGAGCTCGGTCAGCGTGTAGGCCTCCTCTCCGCGCTCCAGCTCGTCCTCCACGAGCCTGCGCAGGCGTGCGGGGTCGAGGAGCTGGTGCAGGATGCGCGTCTGCATCGACCGCACGCGATCGACCTCTCCGCCGCGCGAGATGCGGCGCAGGATCTCGGGGTCGAGCAGCCAGGTCGGCGTCGCGAGCGCGCGCTCCGCCAGGAACGCCACGGCGCGCTGCTGCTCCTCCTTCGGGACCGGTGTGAACACGCGTCCCTCCTGGTCCGTCGCCTTGAGGTCCTCGTACACCCCGCCGACGAGCGACACGACGTGCCCCAGGTAGCGACGCGCCTGTCCGACCAGCTCTCCGTAGAGCTCCTCCAGGTCGCCGTAGCCCTCGCCCTCCGAGGCCGTCCACTCCAGCAGCTTCGGAGCGACGCGCTCGAGGTTCTGCAGTCCGAGCGAGCTGGCGAGCACGGGGTCGTCCCCCAGGTCCTCGGTCTGCGAGCGCGGATCGGTGGGGGAGGAGGTCTGGGCCCCGAAGCGGTACATCGGGTCGTCCGCCTTCGCGAGGATCCAGGCGTCGAGGACCGGCTTCTCGTCCTCCGGCGTCTCCGCCTCCGGGATCACGCGGTAACCCCACTCGATCGCGTAGTGGTCGTAGGGACCGATCCGGCGCAGGAAGTCCGCCCCCTCCAGCCCGTCGCCGGGCTGCGCCACGTAGTTCTGCCGCGCGTAGTCCATGATCGAGGCGGACACGCCCATCTTGCGCGCGAACGCGGGGTCGCGCAGCGAGGCGACGGGATAGGACGCGCTGGCGATCATGTTGTGCGGAAGTCCGAGCGCGTGCCCGACCTCGTGCGCGATGACCTGGCGGAGCGCCTCCCCGAGCAGCTCCTCGTCGATCGGCAGCGAGCGCGCGAGCGGGTTCGCCGCGCCGGTCTCGAGCATCAGGCGGTTCCGGTAGGAGCGCATGTGGTTGTGGTACCAGACGATGTCGCTCTCGATGATCTCCCCGGAGCGCGGGTCCGAGACGCTCGGGCCCATCGCGTTGCGGACCTCGCTCGCGGCCCAGCGGACCATCGAGTAGCGCACGTCCTCGCCGCTCCAGTCGGGGTCCTCCTCCTTCGTCGGCGGGTCCTTCGCGAGCACCGCGTCCTTGAAGCCGGCGCTCTCGAACGCCGCCTGCCAGTCCTCGACACCGCGCTTGACCCACGAGCGCCACTTCGCGGGCGTCCCGGGATCGAGGTACCAGACGATCGGTTCGACCGGCGTGACGAGCTCGCCGCGCGCGTAGGCCTCGGGGTCGCTCGGCTCCAGGCGCCAGCGACGGATCAGCTCCTCCGTCGCGGACTTCTGCGCGTCGAGCCCGTAGTTCGTGCGCTGCAGCGTGAACCAACCCACGCGGTGGTCCGCGAAGCGCGGGCGCATGGGCTCCTCCGGCAGGAGGATCATCGACTGGTTCATCTCGAGCGACAGCGTCTTCGTCGCGGCGTCGGTGGGCGGGTTGCCGGCCTCGAAGGTCAGCGTCTGCCGGACCTCGACGTTCTCCGGGTAGGCGTGCGCGTGGTTGAGGAACGAGCGGCTCGCGTCGAGTCGCTTGACCTCGTGCGTCTTGCGCATCGAGGCGCTCAATCCGCTGATCGCCGCGATGTCCTTGGAGAAGAAGTCGGTCACCTCGATCAGGACCGTCTCCGTGGGGGAGTCGCCTTCGAGCTTCCCTTCCCCTTCCACGTCGAACGCAGCCAGGATCGGGTGGAAGTTGTTGTTCTCCACCGACACCTGGATCGGGTCGTCCCCGGTCGCGACGTTGCGGAAGCTCACCTTGCGCAGGAGCACGCGCTCTCCGACCCGCTCCCAGCGGAGCACCTGCTCGCCGGTCTTGTGTCCGGCGGCGAAGAACCCGCCGCCGAGGTCGCTCGGCGTGCGCGCGATGCGGCTCACGAGGAGGAAGTCACGGCCGAGGAGCGGCGCGGGGATCTCGAACCACAGCTGCTCCTCGTGGCGGTGGACGTGGAACACGCCCTCGTCCGTCTCGGCCTCCTCCGGGAGCACGCTCTCCTGCGCGTCGTCGTCTGCCGGCTCGTCCAGCACGGGGTCCTTTTTTTCCGTGCTCGCGCAGCCCGTGGCGAGGGCGGTCAGGAGCGTGGCGAGGGCGAGGGTGGGGAGCGAACGCAGGGGGACGATCTTCATGGGCGGATGATAGCGGCGCCCCTCGTCCGGGCGCCTGCGAGGCACGTTCGAAACCCGTTCGTCAGGAGAACCTCAAGGGGCCGCAAAGGCGGGGAGCGGGTTTCCTGGCGCTCGTCCGGTTCGGAAGCAAGGCACGTCTCGGAGTCGTGATCCGCCCATCGGCCCGGCGATCTTCCATCCCGAGCGAACCCTCACCGGGGCTTCATGAGTCCCCAACAAACGGCCCCTAGCATCCTCGCTCGAATGGTCCGGGCTGCGCCCTTCGGAGGCGTCTCTCCACGCAGCCAACGATTCGGTTCCCAACCTTCCCCAGAGGAAACCTCCCTTGAAAACTGCGATCACCCTCCTTGCTGGTCTCTGCCTCGCCGGTGCGGCCAGCGCCGACGGCTCCGGCACGCCGGTTCAGATCACGTCCAACATCTCCACCTCTCAGACCTGGGACGCGAGCTGCCAGTACGAACTGGTCGGCCAGATCTACGTCCTCCCGGGTGCGACCCTCACCATCCCCGCCGGCACCGTCGTCGCGAGCAACGACGGGGGCGCCCTGGCCGTCACGAAGGGTGCCGACATCAACATCCTCGGCACCGCGGACGACCCGGTCATCATGACGTCCACCGAGGACGTCGCGACCTGGACGGCCGGCAACCCGAAGACCGGTACCTGGCGTCTCTCCGCGAACGAGTGGGGCAACCTGACCATCATGGGTTGCGCCTACATCTCCGCGAACCGCACGAAGCAGGCCGGCAACGTCGCGTCCTGCGCGGCCACGAACGTGTGGCCGATGGAAGGTCTGGTCCCGGACTTCGTCGGCGACACCAAGCAGCTCTACGGCGGCGGTGACGACAACGACTCCAGCGGCGAGATCCACTACCTCTCGATCCGCTACGGCGGCGCGATCACCGCGCTTCCGAACAAGGAGCTCAACGGTCTCTCGCTGGGCGGCATCGGTCGCGGGACCGACATGGACCACATCGAGATCATGAACAACGTCGACGACGGGATCGAGATCTGGGGTGGCACCGTCTCCCTCAAGTACTTCACCGTCTGGAACATCGGCGACGACAGCCTCGACGTCGACCAGGGCTGGCGCGGCAAGGCGCAGTTCGGCCTGATCGTCCAGGGCGCGAGCCTCGACGCGACGCAGGGCTCCGGCGTCGGCGACAACGGCTTCGAGTTCGACGGTGCGGAGGACTCCGACCAGCAGCCGATCACGACGACGACGCTCTACAACATGACGTTCATCGGCCAGCCGGTCGATGGCGACGGCGCGACGGCCTGGCGGGACAACGCCCGCGTCCAGTTCCGCCAGTGCATCTTCGGCTGGTGTGGCGAGCGCATCGTGCGCTTCGACGACTCGGACGGTGACTGCTCCGCCGGCTACGGCGCCGCGGGCACCCTCTCCTGGGCCGACACCTGGACGACGCCCTACACGTCGACCTCGCCGATCAACGCCTGCACGAGCCCGAGCGCGATCTACACCGTCCAGACCTCCGGCAACCTCGCCGAGATCACGGACTCCGTCTTCTGGGCCAACTTCGCTCCGGACGCCTACACCGAGGCCATCGCCCGCGGCGTCGTCACCACGACGACTCCCGGCCCGACCGGCTCCGGCAACGTCATCGCCGCGGCTTCGCCGATCCGGCACATCGCCCGTGGTCCGCAAGTCACGCTCGGCCCGGCCGGCAACGACAAGGACATCTTCTTCGTCGAGGAGCTCGACCCGCGCGCCGCGAACGACGCGCTCGTCAGCTCCGGCACGGCGCCGAACGACGGCTTCTTCTGCCCGGTCAACTACCGCGGTGCGTTCAGCTCCACGGAGAACTGGCTCCTGAAGTGGACCGCCGCCGCGGCCTACGGCTTCACCGGCAACGTCGGCACGGTCTCCAACGTCAACCCGGGTCCGAACCCGCAGACCTACACCTCCGGCCCGCTGAACATCGGCGGTGAGTACACCTACAACGTGGACAACACCGTCACGGGGCACAGCGCCGCGCAGGTGTTCTGGAGTGCCGCCGGCGCGAGCATCCCGCTTCCGCAGGGCGACGTCCTGCTGATCGGTCTCGGCCCGAACATCCTGTTCAAGACGCCGGTGACCTTCGGCGCGATGGTCGGTGCGACGATCCCGGCCGGCTCCGCTCTCGCGTTCGACCTCTGCCTCCTCGGCTTCCCGGTCACCTCGCAAGCGGTGCACGTGTTCGGTGTGGCTCCGTACCGCGCCTCCAACGCTCAGGTCACGACGATCGGCGCCTTCTAGGTTCCGCTCCTCCTGAGCGCACCGGCACCTGCCGGTGCAGGATTCCAAGAGGGTCCGTCGGTTCGCCGGCGGGCCCTCTTCTCGTTCCCTGGCGGCGTTCGCCTCGTCGCGTCGATCCTTCGCGGTCTCTTGATCGAAGGCACACGAACGCCACCTAGCATGCGCCCGCCTAGAGTCGGAGCCCTCCCGGTTCCGACCGGCTCCCTCGCGAACACCCCTCCGACCTCATGAAGACCTCCCTCGTCCTCACGCTCCCGGTGCTCCTCTTCTCGACCGCCGTCGTCGCCTGCTCGGACGCGGAACAGGAGGGAGTCGCGACCCCGACGGACGAGATCCTGGCCGCGGACAAGCCGGCCGCGGTGGAGTCCGAGGCGCCGGAGGCGTCCGCTCCGCTCGAGTCCACCGGGCCCCCGGTCGCCGACGCCGAGCTCGCGGCCTTCCGCACGGACCTCCTGGACCTCGCCTTCGAGGCGGCCTCGGCCTTCCCCCTGAAGCCGCACCTCAAGAACCGCTCGGCGGCGCAGGACCGAGTCGTGGCGACGAGCTTCGCGCTGCAGTTGCCGCGGCGCGCGGTCCGGTACGCCGAGGGCATCGAGAACTGGCGCCGCGGCGCCGCCTTCGCCGACTTCGCGTACTACGCCGCCGAGCGCGGCGACCTGCGCGAGCTGGACCAGTACTTGAACCTGGCGCGGGAGGTCGTGCGGGAGACCGTGGCCGCGGACGACCAGGCCTGGCGCAGCGACCGCATCCGCGCGAAGATCGCGCGCACGCACATCCTGCTCGGGCAGGATCGCGAAGCCGCGGCGATCACGATCGGGCTGGAGGAGTCCGAGTCCGGCATCGTGTACGAGGAGAACGTCCAGCAGCTCACGGAGGAGCAGTTCGACGCCGAGTACGAGGGGATCGTCGCCGCGATCGACGACGGTGCGATGGAGACCGTGAGCGCCTCGCTGAGCGTGTGCCTCGCGCTGATCGATCGGTTCTACGAGAGCGAGGAGCGGCGCGAGAAGGTCACCGAGCTGCTCCCGCGCGCCTGGCCGAACATCCCCGCGCAGCTCCAGCTCGAGAACGTGCTGACGCTCGCGCGCACCGCGCTGCGCCACGACGATCCCGAGAGCGCCGCGGAGTACGTCTCGCAGGCCGAGGAGATCACCTCCACCTGGAAGTGGCTCCCCGAGTCGGAGGTGCCGTTCCTGGCCAGCATCGCGAACCTCAAGGTCGAGGCCGGCGCGGTGGAGGAGGCGCGCGCGCTCGCCGACCGCGCGCGCGCGGTCTTCGAGAAGGACTTCCAGCTCGTCGCCGACGTGTTCCGCGCCGAGACCCTCGTGCCGCTGGCGGAGACCTACGCCGCGCTGGGGGACCTGGAGACCGCGCGGGCGATCTACCTGCGCGCGATGCACGAGGGCACGCTCAACCCCAACGCGCGCCCGCGCTGCGACGCGCTCGTGCTCGTCTGCTGCTCCCTGGCGGAGGCGGGCGTCGAGCCGGACGCGGAGCTCTGGGCCAAGCTGCGCGAGACGCGCGCCGGCCTCACGCGGCCCTGGTAGGCGCGCGCCCCCGACAGGGCTCCTGCGCGCTCAGTCGACGCTGGCGACGCGGATCGTCCGCTCGAGTTGGTCGAGCTTGGTCTGGGCCACCTGCAGGCCCTGGTCCGCCGCGCGGCGGAGCCACTGACGGGCGCGCTCGGCGTCCTGCTCGACACCGCTGCCCTTCGCGCACAGGAGCGCGAGGTTGTACTGGGCCAGTGAGTTCCCCTGGAGCGCGGCTCGTTCCAGCCAGACCGCGGCCCGGGTGTCGCTCCGGGCCACCCCGCGACCATCCAGGTGCAACCTGCCGAGCAGGGCCTGGGCATCGGGGATCCCGCGCTCGGCCGCGCGCTCGATCCAGTCCGCGGCCGCCTCGTCGTCGCTGCCCTCCTCGAGCAGCATCGACCCGAACCGCAGCTGCGCGTGCGGGTTGCCCCCGCGCGCCGAGGCGCCGTACCAGTGCCGCGCGCGATCGGGGTCGGCCTCGACGCCGAGCCCCTCCTCGTAGGTCCAGCCGAGCAGGCGCTGCGCCCGCGCGTCGTCCTGCTCCGCCGCCGCGACCAGCAGCATGTGGGCGATCTCGAGGTCCTGGGGGACCGACTGCCCGAAGAGGTACAGGACCCCGCGGTTGCACTGGGCCGGGGCGAAGTCCTGCTCCGAGGCGCGTCCGAACCACTTGGCCGCCTCGGCCAGGTCCTGCTCCACGCCGTCCCCGACGTAATAAAGGAGGCCGAGGTTGTTCTGGGCCGGCGCGTGGCCCTGGTCGGCCGCCCGCCGGTACCAGCCCGCGGCCGCGCGGTCGTCCTCGGCGACGCGCTGCCCCTCGTCGTAGGCGAGGCCCACCAGGAACTGGGCGTCGGCGTCTCCCTCCTCGGCCTGCTTCATGAAGTCGCGCAGCGATCCCGCGAGTCCCGGGAAGGCCCGCTGGTCGACCGGCTGGAGCGAGCCGCAGGCGCTCGCGAGGGCCAGAAAGGGGATTGCTAGCGAGGAGCGAAGCGGCAGGCAAAGGAGTCGGCTCATGGGGCTGCGCTATCGGTCCGCGCGGTCCGTCGAGCTGAGCGAATCGACGTTAAGAAGGCCGCCTCACGGGCCTCTCAGAGGGGTCCCGGCCTTTCATTCCATCCCAATTTCGCGTTCACGGGCTCTTCATAAAGCCTGCCTACCGTCTCGCGCGTCGAGATCTCCGGCGCGCCCGGCCTTCTCTCGTTTCGCCCTCAGCTCCCTTCCGAAACAGGCCCAGAAGGCACGTGACCGACCGAGTCCTTGCGATCGCCGCAGTCCTGCTCCGCACGTCTTCGCGCGTGCCGGCGTTCGTTCTGTTCGCGATCTCGACGTTCGCAGGAAGCGCGTCCGCCCAGGACGAGGGGTCCATCCATGGACTGGTCTACTCGCGCGACTTCGACTTCCCGCTCGCGGAGGTCACCTGCCGCGTGCTGAAGACCGGGCAGGAGGTGAAGACCAACTCGCAGGGCGAGTTCCTGATCCCGAACGTCGAGCCGGGCGTCTACATCCTGGTCTTCATCCGGCAGGGCTACGTGCGCGAGGTGAAGTCCGACGTCGTCGTGGGCGCGAACCAGCAGACCGAGCTGGGCGTCGTGACGATGCAGGAGGAGTACACCGAGCTCGACGAGTTCCTGGTCGAGGACGTGCTCTCCCTGGCGGGCGGTGCGGAGACGGCCCTCCTGCAGTTGCGCTACGAGGCGCCGGCGATGATGGACTCGATCGGTGCCGAGCTGATGAGCCGGGCCGGTGCGAGCGACGCGGCCAGCGCCCTCCGGCTGGTCTCCGGCGCCACGGTCACGAACGGCAAGTTCGCCGTGATTCGCGGTCTCCCGGACCGCTACGTCAGCGGCCAGCTGAACGGCGCGCGCCTGCCCTCCGCGGACCAGGAGACGCGCGCCGTCGAGCTCGACCAGTTCCCCTCCGCGATCATCGAGAGCGTCCAGGTCACCAAGACCTTCACGCCCGACCAGCAGGGGGACGCCTCCGGCGGCGCCGTCGACGTCCGCCTGAAGAGCATCCCCGACGAACCGATCCTGCAGTTCCGCGCGAACGTCAGCGTGAACACGAACGTGGCGGGCGGGGACTTCGTGTCCTACCAGGGCGGCGGCGTGAGCGGGTTCGGGTTCGAGGACATCGACCCGCAGGAGAACAACACCAACTGGACCGGGGCCCTCGGCGCGACCGACGAGGACAGCCCGATCGACTGGAAGTGGTCCGGCTCCGCGGGAACCAAGCGCGTGCTCGACAGCGGCCTGGTGGTCGGCGGCCTCCTGAACCTCTACTACGAGCGCGACAGCTCCTTCTTCGACGACGGCCAGCGGGACTCGCTGACCGTCGAGGACCCGGAGGTGGGGCTGGTCCCCGAGACGTTCCAAGGCGAGCCCCAGCCGGACTCCAACCCTCCCGGCGCCGGCGGAGAGTTCCTGACCCGGCTCTACGACATCACGCAGGCGTCCCAGCAGCTGCAGTGGGGGGGGCTGCTCTCGCTCGGCATGGAGACGGACAACCACAAGCTGGGCCTCTCCTACCTCTACTCCCGCACGGCGCAGGACACGACCACGATCGCGATCGACCAGCGCGGGAAGGACTTCTTCTTCCCCGGCTACGACCCGAACGATCCGGAGGCGCCCGGCAACGTCGAGAACGACCTGCAGGCGGCGAGCTGGCAGCGCAACGAGACCCTCGAGTACGAGGAGCGTGCCACCGGGTCCCTCCAGCTGCGCGGCGACCACACGTTCCCCGTCGACGAGCAGTCGCTCGGCTCCTTCACCTTCCAGGAGCCGCAGGTGAACTGGTTGCTGGCCAGCAGCTTCGCGGACCTCAGCCAGCCCGACAAGCGCCAGTTCGGCACGCGCTTCTCGAACGCCTCCTTCGAGCCCGGTCGCCCGCCGTTCACCCAGGACGAGACCAACCCCGCGGCCTGGAGCGGACTCAAGCCGGGTCTCGACTTCACGCTCGGCAACCTGCAGCGCTCCTTCCTCGAGATCGAGGAGGACAGCAACCTCGGCATCCTGGACGTGAAGCTGCCCTTCGAGCAGTGGGACGACGAGGACGGCTACATCAAGCTGGGCGCGTTCGTCGACCGCGTGGAGCGGAGCTACCGCGAGGACACCTTCTCCAACTTCGGCGACAACTCGAGCTACGTCGGCGAGTGGGACGACCCCTGGAGCCTGGTGTTCCCGTTCGAGAACAACCACGAGATCTCCGAGGCGCTGGTCGACATCGACTACGACGGCGAGCAGGACATCACCGCCTGGTACGGGATGATCGACCTGCCCCTGTCGCCGACGCTGACGATGATCGGTGGCGCGCGGCTCGAATCGACTTCCATCGACATCGAGGTGCGGGGCGAGGACCAGGCGCGGTGGTTCCCGCCGGGTGAGTTCACCCCCATCTCGCTGAACGGGGACGAGGCGGACGTCGCGTACTCGCAGCACGACGTGCTGCCGGCCCTCAGCCTCCTGTACGAGCCGGTTCCGGACGTCACCCTGCGCGCCGCCTACTCGGAGACCGTCGCGCGGCAGACCTTCCGCGAGCTGACCCCGGTGCTGCAGCAGGAGTTCATCGGCGGTCCCGTCTTCATCGGCAACCCCGAGCTCGAGATGAGCGCGGTCACGAACTACGACCTGCGCTTCGACTACCGCCCGCACGCGGGGGGCCTCTACTCGATCTCGTGGTTCCAGAAGGACCTGGACCAGCCGATCGAACTCGTCCAGCGCGTCACCGCGACCGAGGACTTCACGACCGCGGTGAACTACCCGACCGGTCAGCTCTCCGGCTTCGAGTTCGAGATCCGCGAGGACCTCAGCGAGTACTGGGACGTCGTCGACGGCCTCTCCGCGGGCGTCAACTACACCCTGATCGACTCGCGCGTCCGGATCAGCCCGGAGGAGGAGGCGCTGCTCGGAGGCCTCGGCTTCCAGCAGCGGTTCCGCGACATGACCAACGCGCCGGAGCGCCTCTACAACATCTTCGTGACCTACGACCACGAGGACACCGAGACCCAGCTCGCTCTCTTCTACACGGTGCGCGGCGACACGCTCGTCGCCGGCCCGAGCATCGCCGCGAGCGAGTTCGTGCCGAGCATCTACGAGCAGGAGTTCGACACTCTCAACTTCAGCCTGTCGAAGCGTTGGGGCAAGTACATGACCCTGAAGTTCCAGGCGAAGAACCTGACCAACCCCGAGATCCGGCGCGTGTTCCGCTCCGAGTTCACGGAAGGCGACACCCTGCGCGCCACCTTCACGCGAGGACGAGAGTTCTCCTTCGGCCTCACCTTCGCCCTCTAGGGCCCCTCAACGACACAGCCTCCAAATCGCCATGAACAACCCCCACGAGGTTCGAGAGTCCGCCGCCAAGCGGAAGTGGTTCCTGGGCAGCGCCTTGCTTGCCGGAATCGCCTTCCTGCCCGCCGTCGCGCACTCGAGAGCGCAGGACGAGGAGGAGGACAACCCCGTCACCCAGGCGCGTACCGCGCTCGAGGAGCTCATGGAGACGCAGCGCCTGATCGGCGACGAGCGCCGTGACTTCGCGCTGCGCGTGGAGCTCCTGGCGGACCACATCGAGCTCGTCGAAGGCGAGAACGAGGACATCCAGCGGCAGATCGAGGAGTCCCGTTCCAAGCTGACGGAGACCGAGAAGGAGCGCATCGCGCTCGCCAACGAGAAGGAGGAGCTCGAGGCGAACGCGAAGGAGCTGCGGGCCCTGGTGACGGAGCTCGAGAAGCGCACGCAGGCGCTGGTGGCACGCTTGCCCGAGCCGGCGCGTGAGAAGGTGGGCCCGCTGATGCAGCAGATGCCGGACGACCCGGAGGAGACGAAGCTCGGCACGGGCCAGCGCTTCTCCTTCGTCGTGGGCACGCTCACCGGTCTCAACAAGTTCAACCGACAGGTCTCGCTGAGCACCGAGGTCCTGGACCTCGGCGACGGCCGGACGGCGGAGGTCAACGCGCTCTACGTCGGCGTCGGCCAGGCCTACTACGCGACCGCGGCCGGGGACGCCGCGGGGATCGGCACCTCGTCCGAGTCGGGCTGGGTCTGGACGCCGTCCAACCAGATCGCCGCGGACGTCGCGCTCGCGATCGAGATCCAAGAGTCCAAGAAGCCGGCGGCCTTCGTGCGTCTGCCCGTCACCATCCAGTAGCGGAGACCACCCATGAAACCTCTCCCCATGACGAGCTTCGCCCTTCTGCTGTCGCTGCTGACGACTCCGGCCTTCGCGCAGGAGACGACCGAGGAGGCCCGGCCGACGGCCGAGGAACCCGCGGCGACGGAGGAGATCGTCGACGAGCTGGCGGCCGCCGCCGCTGCGATCCTCGACGACGAGCCGGAGACCTTCACCGGCGTCGTGCGCTCCACGGACGAGCGGCTGCAGGCCGCGACGGACGAGCTGAACGCCCTCAAGGCCGAGATGGCCGAGGCGCTGATTCCGATGAACCAGCGCATGAGCAAGGCGGAGTCCGAGCGCTCCCGGCTCAAGAGCGAGCTCCAGGTCGCTCTGGCGGACCAGGGCAAGGGCGCCGGCGACCTCCTGCGCCTCACGAACGACATCAAGCGCCTCAAGGACACGAACGCGTACCTGAACACGCTCCTGTCCAACTACTCGAGCGAGTTCGAGGCCTCCCTGCACATCGTCGAGCGTCAGCGCCACTTCGACGTCCTGCAGGCGCACCGCGACTCGATGGAGGACCTGGAGCTGGCCGAGATCGAGCTGATCAAGCGGCACGTCGAGATCCTCACGCTCTCGATCGACCGGCTCGAGGAGGCGCTCGGAGGAGCGCGCTTCGAGGGCACGGCCGTCGTCGACGGCCTGGTCGAGGACGGAGAGTTCCTCCTGGTCGGCCCCGCGGCCCTGTTCCGCTCCGAGGGCGGCGTGGTCGGTACCGCGGAGGAGCGCACCGGCTCGGAGCAGCCCTCCATGGTCGCCTTCGCGACGCCGGAGGACGCGGCGGCCACGGAGGCGCTCTACTCCGGCGCGGCGACGCTGTTCCCGCTCGACCCGACCCAGGGCAACGCCCACGCCGTCGCGGCGACCGAGGAGACGCTGATCGACGAGTTCTACAAGGGTGGCTCGGTCATGTACCCGATCGTCGCCCTGGCCACCTGTGCGCTCCTCGTGGCGCTCTACAAGTGGCTCACGCTCTCGATGGTCCGCAAGCCGTCGAACGCCAAGGTGACGGCTCTGATGGAAGCGGTGGCCAACGGCGACCGCGAAGGTGCGAAGCAGGTCGCCGTCAAGATGGGGGGGCCGGCCGGGCAGATGCTCGGAGACGGCGTCGACCACCTCGGCGAGCCGCGCGAGCTGGTGGAGGAGGTGATGTACGAGACCGTGCTGACCTCGCGGCTGAAGCTGAACCGCCTGCTGCCGTTCATCGCGGTCAGCGCCGCCTCGGCCCCGCTGCTCGGACTCCTCGGCACCGTGACGGGCATCATCAACACCTTCAAGAACATCACGATCTACGGATCGGGTGACGTGAAGATGCTCTCCGGCGGCATCTCCGAGGCGTTGCTCACGACCAAGTTCGGTCTGATCATCGCGATCCCGTCGCTGCTCCTGCACGCGTTCCTGTCGCGCAAGGCGCGCGGGATCATCAACCGCATGGAGCAGCTCGCGATGGCCTTCGCGAACCAGATGAGCCGCTCGACCTTCTACCGCACGAACCGCACCGAGGGCGGTGGCGCGTCCGGCTCCGCCGAGCCCGATCCGGACCTCGTGCGCGAGCAGGTCAACGAGATCCTGGGCGACATGCTCGGTCCGCTCGTCGAGGGGCAGGGCGGCGGTGTGCAGCCCACCGGGCCGCAGGCGCGCCGCGCCAAGACCTCCGGGGTCCCCGAGAAGCTCGATCCGAAGGAGATCGAGATCCTCCCCCGTCGCGCGAAGACGGAGTGACCGATGTCCTGGTACGAGAACATCTGGAACCAGGCCCTGAAGATCTGGGGTGACGGCGGCTGGGCGATGTACGCCATCGCCGTCATCGCCCTGATCCAGTTCGGGCTCGGGGTTCACATGCTGCTCGGCCTGCGGCGATCGGGGTTCCTCTCCGTCCCGGAGTCCAGGTGGCGCCGCTGGGTGACGCACGCCGAGGAGCGTGAGGGGCCCGTCGGCGACATGCTCGACTTCGTGTCGACCGCACGCTCCCTGGAGGAGACCGGCCTCTTGTTCGATC
>CAZDYS010000038.1:0-15328 GCA_964509445.1 uncultured Planctomycetaceae bacterium | reverse complement strand
GCGTAGGCGTTGGAGATCGGGCAGTCGACCGCGGCGAACAGGAACACGGTCGCCTTCGCTTCGGCCTGCACCGGCAGGACGACGCGCTCCGTACCGGAGGGATCCGGCAGCACGAGCTCCGCGGCGTGCTCTCCGGTCGCACAGGCGCCAGCGAGCGCACCGAGGAGCAGTCCGATCGGGAGTGCGATACGCATTCGTTCCAGTCTAGCAGGGTCGGGCAGAGGCGGCGGGACGAGCGCTCAGCGAGCCTCACCCTCTCCGCGCACGAGCCGATGCTCGCTCCCCGCGGCGAGGGATCCGAACGACTCGCGCGTGCCGTCGACCCAGCGCACCTCGATCTCGACCGCGTCGAGAGCGCCGAGGCCCAGATGGACCCGGGGATCGCTCGCGGCGCAGTAGCTGGTGGAGGAGCGCACGCGACGCTGGAAGCGACGCTCCCCCGCGGTGACGAACACCTCGGCGCCCAGTGCGTCGCGCTGGCCGTCCAGGACGCGCAGGCGTACCCAGTTCCCGGCCGCCGCGCGGTTGATCAAGAGGTGCGCGGGACCGTCGCGGTTCACCACGAGCACGTCCACCGCACCGTCTCCGTTCACGTCTCCGAAGGCCGCTCCGCGACTGGTCGCGAGCATGGCCTCGGCCGTTCCGCCGGGAAGCGCCAGCGGCTCGAAGCGGGCGCCCTCGGTCCCCCGGTACACGAGGTTCTCCTCCGCGAACGGGTCGTCGCCCTCGTACTCGCCGCCGTGGGACACGCGCCCGTTCGCCTCGTAGAGGTCGACCCAACCGTCCTGGTCGAAGTCCTGGAACCCGACGCCGAAGCGCGTGAAGGCCTGGCTCGCGCGCGTGAGGCCCAGCTTCGCCGTGCGGTCCTGGAAGTGGGTCCCCTCGTTGAGGAACAGGGAGTCGTACTCGGTGGCGAGGTTCACGACGAGCAGGTCCTCGTCCGCGTCGTCGTCCAGGTCGTAGATCGCGACCCCCATGCCCGCCTTGATGCTCCCGTCCATGTCGGCGGCGCAGCCGAATGCGACCGCGCGCTCGACGAAGCGACCGCCGCCCTTGTTGAGCCACAGGTGGTCCTTCGTGCCGTCGTTGGCGACGAACAGGTCGAGCCAGCCGTCCCCGTCGAAGTCCGAGACGCCGACGCCGAGTCCGTTGCCGACCTCGCCGCGGATCCCGAGCTCCTTCGAGACGTCCGTGAACGTCCCGTCCCCGTCGTTGCGGTAGAGCGTGTCCGGGGCCGGCTTCTCGTAGGCGTTCGGCCCGCAGTAGGTGGCGCCGTAGGGAGCGGCGTAGCAGACGCGCTCCGACTCGATCGACCAGAAGATGTAGTTCACGACGAACAGGTCGAGGTCTCCATCGCGGTCGTAGTCGAGGAAGGCGGCGCTGGAGCTCCAGAGCTCCTCGCCGACACCGGCTTCGTCCGTCACGTCCACGAACCGTCCTTCCCCGTCGTTGCGCAGCAGCGTGTTGCGCTCGAGGTTCGTGACGTAGAGGTCGACGTCCCCGTCGCCGTCGTAGTCACCGGTCGCGACCCCGATGCCGTAGCCCTGGTCCTCCGCGCCACTCCCCGCGACGCGCTCGAAGGAGCCGTTGCCGTCGTTGCGGTACAGCACGTTGCCCCGGCGCTCGTCGCGCGGCTTCTCCACGCCGTCCGACTGCACGAGGTAGAGGTCCAGGTCCCCGTCTCCGTCCGCGTCGAACAGCGCCCCGCCCCCGCACACGATCTCGGGGTAGAGGTAGCGATCGCCCTTGCCGCTCGCGTGCACGAAGTCGAGACCGCTGGCGGAGGTCGCGTCCTCGAACCAGACCGGTCCGTCCGGTCGCGCGCTCGCGACCGACGACGACGACGGAGTGCCCGACTCCGACGAACAGGCGGACGCGCCCAGGAGCGTCAGAGCGGCCAGCGACGAACGGGAACAGAACACCATCAGACACCACCCTCGCGGTTGCGCACGGCGTCGAGCAGGGCGCGGCCTCGTTCGTCGAGACGCTCCGCGGCGGTCAGCGCCGCCTCGGCGTCCTCCCAGCGATCGAGCCTGCGGAGCGTCTCCGCGAGATCGACCCGAACCTCGTCTCCGAACACGTTGGCACGCAGCCCGTCCTGCAGCGTGGTCGCGACGGCCTCCCAGCTCTCGAGCGCGCGCTCGCTGTCCAGCTTCCAGCGCCAGGCGTCCGCGTCCCCGCGGTCCAGCTCGAGGAAGCGCGTGAGCGTTCGCACCGCGGCCGCGTGGTCCCCGTCACCGCGCTGCAGACGCGCGGCGGTCTTCAGCGCCTTGGTGTCGTTGCCGTCGAGCGCGACGATGCGCTCCGTGGTCTCCCGTGCGGCGGACGGCCGGCCGGCGCCTTCGTGGATCCGCGCGAGGACGCGCAGCACCGGGATGTTGTTCGGGTCCTTGGCGAGCGCGCGGTCGACCGTCGCGAGCGCCTCGCCCTCCTGCTCCACGAGGTAGTAGCCCCAGGCCAGGTAGGAGAGGACGTTCAGGTCGCCCGGGTTGTCCGCAGCGAACTCCTCCAGGATCGCGATCGCCTCTGCCGGCCGCCCCTCGCTCAGGTCCGCGAGCGCTTGCTCCATCAGCGGACGCTCGCGGTAGGCGCGGAACTCGCGGTGCCAGGGGTCCTTGCCGGGCGAGCTCTTGCGTCGCCAGGAGGCGGCCACGCGGCTCGCGTCGTCCGGAAGACCGGCCTGGATGTAGGCCGTGCGCATCAGCCGGAGCGCGTCGGCGTCGCGCGGGTCGCGCTCCAGGAGGTCCTCGAGGATCTCGCAGGCGCGCGCCGCGTCGCCGATCTGCAGCTCGACGCGCGCGAGCCCGATCCAGCCGCCGGTGTGCTTGCGGTCCACCTCGGTGGCGCGCCCGTAGGCCGCGCGCGCCTCCTCGAACGCGCCCAGGTCGTAGACCACGTCTCCGAGGCGCCAGTGGGTGGGCGCGTAGTCCCCGCGCAGCTCGATCGAGCGTCGGAACGCGTCGGCGGCGGGCTCCAGCTCTCCGTTCTTGCCGTAGGCCTGCCCGAGGCGCGACCAGGTCTTCGCGTCGTCCTCCAGCTCGAGCGACCGCAGGTAGCAGCGGATCGCGAGCGGCTGGATCGCGTTCGCCTCGTAGGTCATGCCCAGGCTGCGCCAGCGCTGCGCGGACTCCGGTTCGGCGAGGACCGCCGCGTGCTCCTCTTCGATCTTCGCCGCGAGGGCGGGCTCGAGCTGGGGCAGATCCGTCGGGAGCGGGATCGCGGCGTCGCCGGCCTCTCCAGCGCCGCACCCGCCCGCCCAGAGGCAGACCGAGAGGAGCAGCGAGGAGGAGAGCGCCTTCATCGAGGTGGGAGCGATTCCGACGACGGCGCGCCGGAGGGAACGGCTACTCGGCGCCGTTCTGCTGGAAGAGCTCGACCAGCGCCGAGTTCTCCTTGTTCGCCGCGATGGCGATCGGGCTGGCGTTGCCGTCCGTGCGCGAGTTCACGTCCGCGCCGGCCTCGAGGAGCATCTCGCACACGTCCTGCCGCTCGTAGAGCGCGGCGATGTGCAGGGCGCGGTACTGCTGGTCCCCCGCGGCCTCGAGGTCCGCACCGCGCTCGACCAGGAGCTTCACGAGCTCCAGAGCGGCGTACTGAGCGGCCCCGATCAGCGGAGTGGTCTGGTTGTTGTCGCGGATGTCGACCTCGGCGCCGCTGTCGAGGAGCAGCGTGGCCAGCGCGACCTGCGTCTCCGGCGCGTGCCCGAACACACCGACGAGGTGGAGCGGCGCCATGCCCTGCTTGTCCTGCAGGTTCACGTCCGCCTCGGCGGCGATGAGCTTCCGGGCGATCTCGACGTTGCCGGCCTGGATGGCGAAGTGCAGCGCCCCGGCCCCGGCGGCCTGCTGCAGGTTCGGGTTCGCCCCGGCGGCGAGCAGGGCGTCGACCATGGCCTCGGACTGCGAGCCGGTGGCGTTGTGGAGCGCGGTCAAGCCGCCCTCGATCGTCGCGTTCGGGTCGTCTCCGGCGTCCAGGAACTCCTGGAGCACCTCGAGCTGGGCGCGCTTCACCGCGGGGAAGATCCGGGGAGCCCCCTCGACCTTGAACTCGTAGTCGCCCTTCCCGGGCTCGACCTCGGGCTCCTGCGCCGCGGCCGTCGCGGCCCCTTCGGCCCCCCCGGCCGAACCTCCCGCGGCACTCCCGGCGCTGCCGTCGTCTCCACAAGCGGTGACCAGCAGGCCGAGGCTCAGGAGGAACGGGGTCGAGGAACGGAATCGCGGAGCTTTCATGGGTCGGTTGGTCGTGGGAGTCCCGGGGCGACGGACCGCCTCCGGTGGGCGGTGCCGGGTCTACGGCGGGCGGCATCCAATGGATAGCCGTGGATTCGAGGAACGTCAAACGGGCCGGAGTCGTTCCTCGCGCCACGCCGCAAGCCTCGCGCAGGCGGCATCGTTTTCCCTCCGGCTCCACCGCTCGGAATCGGCCCTCCCGATGCCAGGAATGCAGAAGAGCCGGCCTCTCCCCCCGAAGAAGCCGGCTCCGATCCCCTCTGCACCAGGTGGATCGAGGGGCGGCCGCGCCGGACGGGAATCCTCGGGCGCGGTGCCCCTCGCCGCTCCCTCTTCAAGCGGCGGTCCAGAGGGGGCCGACGAGCCGCAAATCGGCCTTCCTGACCGCTTGCGAGCCGATCTTGCACCGGGAACCCCTCCCCCCGGGCGGTCCGAGACCCCCGCGCTGCGCCCCAGCGTCAAGTTGCGTCTCGCGGGCCCCATGCGGAGGATGCGTGGCTCCTCGCCATGCCGGCCCCGCTCTCCGTCTCGATCCAGCGCCACCTGTTCGACCCGCGCACCACGTCCTGGCCCGTGGACTGGGCCGCGGTGTTCGGCCGGGAGGCCCCGCTGGCGCTGGAGATCGGGTTCGGCAACGGCCAGTTCCTGCTGGAGCAGGCCCTGGCGCGGCCGGATCGCGACCACGTGGGCCTCGAACGGTCCTGGGCGGGCGCGACGCGGCTCTTCAAGCGCCTCGACAAGCACGGGGTGACGAACGTCCGCGCGGTGCTCGGGGACGCCGACGTGGCGCTGGAGCACTTCTTCCGGCGCGAGAGCCTCGACGAGGTCTGGGTGAACCACCCGTGCCCTTGGCCCAAGGAGCGCCACCACGAGCGGCGCCTGCTGCAGCCGGAGGGCCTGCGACGGGTCGCCGACCGCCTACGCCTGGGGCACCCCCTGACCGTGGTGACCGACCACGCCGCATACGCCAGCTGGGTCGCGGAGCGGCTCGAGGCGGAGCCGGCGCTGGCCTCCCGGCATGCGACGACCGAGGTCGCTGCCATCCCCGGCCGGCGCCCGACCAAGTACCAACAGAAGGCGATGGACCAGGGGGTCCCGATCCACTTCTTCGAGTGGGAGAAGCGGTCCCCGGTCCCCTCCGAAGAGCCTCCCCTGCCCGACTCGCTCGACCCCATGCCCAGCCTGAATCTCCGAGGCGCGCTCGCGGCGCAGCCCCTGTTCGACGGCTTCGCCGCCCACACCCTGCGCGAGTCCCACCGTGACGTGGACATCGTCGTCAAGCTGTCGGCGGCCTACGCGCGCACGGATCGCCCCGGCGAATGGCTGGTCGAGGCCCTCGTGCGCGAGGACAAGCTGAAGCAGGACTTCTGCGTGCTGGTGCTCGAGCGCTCCGGGGAGGAGCTGCTGGTCAAGCTCTCCGGTCTCGGGCGGCCGCACCCGACCCGCGGCGTGCGCCGTGCGGTCCAGGGGGTCGGGCAGTGGCTGGCCCGGCGTCATCCGGGCCTCGCGGTCGTGCACCACAACCTGGGAGAGGTCGCGGCGCACCCGCTGGAGCCGGAGCGCGAGCCCGGTTAGGGAGCCCGCGCTCGGGGACGAAAGGGGCTACTCCGCGCGCGGGAAGACCAGCACCGGCACGCTCACGTGCCGCAGGAGGGTCTCGGCGACGCTGCCCAGCAGGAAGCGGCGGAAGCCGCTGCGGCCGTGGCTCGAGATCGCCAGGAGGTCGTGTCCGTGCTCCTTGGCGTAGGCCGCGATCTCCTTCGCGACCTCGCTCCCGACCAGCACGACGGGCTCCACCTGCAGCCCCTCGCCGAGCCGGGCCGCGTGCTCCGCGACGGTCTCCTCGGCCTTCTCGACGATCTTGGGGAGGGCCGGCGTGTGGATCGGCGGCGCGAGCGGGGCTCCGTGCGGCGCGATCGCCGGGTCCTCGACGATGTGAAGCAGCGTGATCGGGCAGTTGTTGGCCCGCGCGAGCTCGGCGACGGAGCGATAGGGGCGCTCCGCTTCCTCGGAGAGGTCGGTCGCGAGCAGGATCTTCTGGATCTCCATGAGAGGTCGAGGGGTGGCTAGGGTTTCATGGACTTCACGGTCCGGATATCATGATAAGGCGTCGCGCGCGGAACACCGAACGGAGGTTCCCTGTGCTACGCGATTCTGCCCATGAGCTCCATCACGCGCCCGAGCGAGTACGCGATTCGCGCCCTCACGTACCTCGCGCTGCAGCCCCCGGGGAGCTTCCATCTCGCGCGGAAGATCGCAGAGGATCTCCAGATTCCCGCCACCTTCCTCACGAAGTGCCTTCAACCTCTCGTGGCGCGCGGGATCCTGGGAAGTCAGCGAGGACGCCACGGCGGCTTCCGTCTGCTGCTCACGCCCCCGGAGATCTCGCTCTACCAGGTCATCGACGCGATCGAGCATCTCGAGCGCCCGCGCACCTGCTTCCTGGGGCAGGCGGAGTGCACGGACGAGCGCGCCTGTCCCATGCACGCGTTCTGGAAGGCCGCTTCCGAGAGCTTCCTCACGCACCTCCGAACGAGCTCGATCGAGGACCTCGCGCGGTTCGGCCAGCGCAACCCCCACTGCTCCTACCCCGCCCCGACCTCGGTGGGCGGAACCTCCTGACCGGCCCGCGCCGGAAGGCACAGTCACCGCCATGCATGCGCTCGGAATGGTCGGTCTCGGTCCGCTCGGACGTCGCGTCGCCACGGACGCGATCGAGCGCGGACTCGGCCGCGTCCTGGTCGCCGTGGACCCCGCGCCGGAGCTCGCCGGGCGCCCGCTGCCCGATCTCGTGCCGGGCGCCGCGGACGTGCCCGTGGTCGCCACCCTGGACGAGGTCGTCGAGCCCGCCTCGGTGGACGCCTGGATCGTGGCCACGTCCTCGGATCTGGAGCGCTGCGCGGACACCTTCCGCTGGCTGCTCGGTCGGGGCGCCGCCGTGGTCAGCACCTGCGAGGAGCTCTCCTGGCCCTGGCTGCGCCATCCGGAGCGAGCCCGGGAGCTCGAGGAGCTCGCCGCGCAGCACGGAGGGCGGCTGCTCGGCACCGGCGTGAACCCTGGCTTCCTGATGGACGCCCTGCCGGTCGCGGCCACGACGGCCTGCGCGAGCGTCCACGCCGTGCGCATCGAGCGCATCCAGGACGCCGCCCCGCGACGCCTCCCCTTCCAGCGCAAGATTGGCGCGACCCTCGCCCCGGAGGCGTTCGAGGCGCGCGTGCGCGAGGGAACGCTGCGCCACGTCGGCCTGGGCGAGTCGCTGCACCTGGTGGCGGACGCCCTCGGCGTCGACGTCGCGCGCTGGGAGGAGACGATCGAACCGGTGCTGGCCGACGGTCCGCAGGAGTCGGGACTCGGTCCGATCCGGACGGGACAGGCGCGCGGCGTGCGCCAGGTCGCACGCGGCTGGGTCGACGGCGAAGACGCGCCGCGCTTCGAGCTCGTGTTCCAGGCCTCGATCGGAGAGCCCCACCCGCGCGACGCCGTCCACATCGACGGCGATCCGCCGATCGAGCTCACGATCCCGGGCGGCGTGCACGGGGACGTGGCCACCTCCGCCATCGTGCTGAACTCCGTCCGCTCCCTGCTCGCGGCGGCGCCGGGCCTGCACACCGTGACGCGCCTGCCCCTGCGTGGGTGCGCCTCGCGATGACGACCGACCGCAATCCTCAGGCGGAGCAGATGGCGGACGAGTCCATGGTCCGCAACCTCGCGGCCCAGGCGGAGGCGCTCTGGCCGCAGGAGCGCAAGCTGCTGGCGTTCGACGAGCTGCCCGCCGACGCGCGCGTGCTCGACGTCGGCTGTGGGAGTGGCGAGGCGATCGCACGCCTCGCGCAGGAGCTTCCCGACGCCCGCTTCCTCGGCATCGACCTGCACGAGCCTCACCTCGCGATCGCGCGCGAACGTCTCGCGCGACTCGGAGACCGCGTGGAGTTCCGCACCGGGGACGCCTTCGAGCTCGCGCTCGAGGACGCGTCCTTCGACCTGGTCCTCTGCCGGCACATGCTGCAGGCCGTGCCGCGCGTCGAGCAGGTCCTCGGCGAGATGCAGCGCGTCACGAAGCCCGGCGGCCGGCTCCACCTGGTCGCCGAGGACTACGCGATGATCCACTTCGACCCCGCGGACGCGGCGCTCGAGCAGTTCTTCCTCGACGGCCCCTGCACGTTCGCGCGCAAGACGGGCACGGACCTCCTGAGCGGTCGCAAGATGCCGCACCTCCTGCGGTCACTGGGCCTCGAGGACGTTCGGATGGACTACGCGACCCTCGACACCGAGCGCGTCCCGCGCGAGACCCTGGCCGCCGTCTTCGCCGCCTGGGGCGACGGCTACACCGACTGCATCGCGAGCGAGACTCGCTTGTCCCTCGAAGAGGTGCGACAAGCGTTCGATCAGATGGTGTCCGCGGTGCTCGACCCCGCCGGGTACGCCGTCTGGCACGTCCCGGTGGTCTCGGCGCGCAAACCCCGAGGCTAGCCCGGCGACGACCGACCCCGAGGAATCTGTCTGGGGGTCGCAAAAAGGAGGAGAAGCAGGTTCCCAGCTCGCGCGCTGGCTCCAACCATATCGCGCCTCCGATGCCTGCCCCTCTCCGTCTCCTGCTGCCCCTGGTCTGTCTCCTGACTCTCGGCAGCGAAGCCGCGCAGGCTCAGAAGATCGCGAAGGCGACGCGGACGGAGACCCCTCCCGTCATCGACGGCGTGCTGGTGGACACGGTCTGGGAACAGGCGGTCCCCTTCGACAACTTCCGCCAGCTCACGCCGTTCGAGTCGGAGCCGACGGAGCGTACCGAGGTCCGCGTCCTCTACGACTCCGACTACATCTACTTCGCGGTCCGCGCCTACGACTCGGATCCGTCCGGCATCATCGCGACCACGCGCGAGCGCGATGCGTTCCTCGACGCGGACGACCGCATCGAGATCCTGATCGACACGTTCCTCGACAAGCGCAACGCGTTCTGGTTCCAGATGAACGCGTCGGACTGCATCGGCGACTCGCTGATCACCGACAACGGGTCGGACTTCAACAAGCCCTGGGACGGCATCTGGCGCGGTCGCTCGCGCGTGGACGAGCTGGGGTGGGCCGTCGAGATGGCGATCCCGTTCAAGACGCTCAGCTTCAAGAAGGGTCTCGACACCTGGGGGCTGAACATTACGCGCTACGTGGGCCGGAAGAACGAGCGCATCCGCTGGAACAACGGCAACCGGGACGTCTCCTCGTTCACGATCGCCGAGGCCGGGCTCCTGGAGGGCCTCGAGGGGATTCGCCAGGGCATCGGTCTCGACACGATCCCGTTCTTCACCGGGTCCTGGAACAAGGACCGCACCGACGGCGAAGGGGACACCGACCTGATCGGGGACCCGGGCGTCGACCTGTTCTACCGGCTCTCGACGAACCTCACGCTGAGCGTGACGGTCAACACGGACTTCGCGGAGACCGAGGTCGACCAGCGCCAGATCAACCTCACGCGCTTCCCGCTGTTCTTCCCGGAGCGTCGCGACTTCTTCCTGCAGGACTCGGGCAACTTCAACTTCGGTCCACAGAGATCCCGCGGCGGAGGTCGGTTCCGTCCGTTCTTCAGCCGCAGGATCGGACTCGTGGACGGCCAGGTCGTCCCGCTGCTCGGCGGGGTGAAGCTGACCGGACGCGCGGGCGACTACAACCTGGGCTTCCTGGACGTCCAGACGGACGAGGTCCGGACGGACAGCTCGGGAGACATCGACTCCCAGAATCTGTTCGTTGGGCGCGTCGCGAAGAACCTCGGCGACCAGTCGAGCATCGGCGCCATCGTCACGAACGGCAACCCGACCGGCGGGCCGGACAACACCGTCTTCGGCGTCGACTCGCTGTTCCGGACGACGAAGTTCCTCGGCGAGAAGACGCTCGAGGGCATCCTCTGGGGGATCAAGTCCTACACGGAGGGCGTGTCGGGCGACGACGCGGCCTACGGCTTCGCGATCCGCTACCCCAACGACATCTGGCGCTGGGGCATGCGGTTCACCGAGGTCCAGGAGAACTACGAGTCGGCTCTGGGCTTCGTGCCGCGCGAGAACATCCGCCAGTACTCCGGCGAGATCAGCTACCAGCCGCGGATCGACGAGAAGATCCGCAACCTCGAGTTCTCCATCGACGTGGAGGCCTTCACGGACACTGAAGACGTGCTGGAGACCGTGAACGTCGAGGTGCAACCGTTCGGCATCCAGTCGAACGAGGACGACGGGATCCGGGTCGAGATCGAGCACACGCACGACGAGCTCCGCGAGGACTTCGAGATCTCCGACGGCATCGTCATCCCGACCGGGGCCTACGACTTCACGCGCTACCGGCTAGAGATGGACTCGTCGCAGCTGCGTCCGATCGCGGGGAACGCGGGCTTCACCGTCGGCGACTTCTACGACGGGACGCGCACCGATCTCTTCGCCGGCCTGTCGCTGCGATACCAGCCGCTCTTGACGACCTCGATCGAGCTCCGCCAGAGCCGCATCGACCTGGAGGACGGCGAGTTCACGACGCAGATCGCGAGCGGACGCTTCAACTTCTCGTTCTCGCAGGCCCTGTCGTGGAACAACGTGCTCCAGTGGGACAACGTCTCGGAGACGATCGGCCTCAACTCGCGGCTGCGCTGGATCCCGACGCCCGGTCACGAGGTGTTCCTGGTCGTGAACGAGACGGTGGACGAGGACGGCCCCGGCCTGGTCTCCGAGTTCACCCAGGTCGCGTTCAAGATGATCTACACGATCCGGATCTGACGAAGGGCCAGGCCGGTCGCGGTCGCTCCCGCTAGGCTGCAGTCCATGGGTCCGCGCAGGCGACCGCTCCGCACCGCTCTCCTCGTCCTGGCCGGGATCGTCGCCGCGTGCGCGGCCCTGTTCCTGTGGACCGGGCTGAACCCGGCCTGGCGGACTCCGGAGTCGGGCGGAGCCGCTGTCGAGCAAGGCCGCCGCGA
Source organism: uncultured Planctomycetaceae bacterium (assembly GCA_964509445.1). Classification (GTDB taxonomy): domain Bacteria; phylum Planctomycetota; class UBA1135; order UBA1135; genus CAZDYS01. The sequence continues at coordinate 4,159 of CAZDYS010000038.1, read as the reverse complement.
GCGACTGCGCGTGTTCGCGATCAACCTGGCCAAGCTCGGGTTCCACCGCGGCGGACTGCGCTTCGCCTCGCAGGAAGAGGTGCTCGAACGGCTGGAGTCCGTCGCCGAGGCGATCCGGCGCGAGCGGGCGGACCTGGTGTTCCTCTCGGAGGTCGTCTGGGAGGCGGGACCGGAGCCGACGAACCAGGTGACGGAGCTCGCACGCAGGACGGGGTTGAGCGCCTACGCCTACGGCGACAACTACCGCTTCGGGCTGCCCTTCCTCCGCATCCGCACGGGGAACGCGATCCTCTCGCGCTATCCCCTCCGGGCGCGAGAGGTCCAGCAGCTCGTCGGCGCACGCCCCTTCTACGCGCCGACGAACAACCGACGGATCCTCTGGTGCGAGCTGGAGCTCGGCGAGGAGACGGTCCTGGTCGGCTCCGTCCGGAACGACTCGTTCGACCTCGCGAACAACGCGCGACAGGCACAGCAGATCCTCGAGCGCCTGGACGCGCGCCCGGCCCTCCTGGCCGGGGACTTCAACGCGGAGCCGCAGGACGAGGCCATGCAGCTGTTCGCCGCGAGCGGCCGCTTCGCGAGGTTCGACGTGGGCGACGCGACCTTCCCGGCCGGTGCTCCGCGTCGCCGCATCGACTACGTGTTGGCCCCGTCCAGCTGGGAGACCGTCGAGCTCCGCACCGTCGGAGGGCTGCCTTCGGACCACCTCGCCGTCTCCTGCGAGCTGAAGCTTCCCTCGCCCTGAGCAGGTCCGGCTCCTCGCGCTTCACGTGCGGATTCCTCGAAGCTCGGTGCGCTGCGTTGCGCCTGGAGAACCACGGCGATGCTCGAGGTGACCATGATCGCCGCGGCGAAGACGGGCGTGAGCCGTCCCTGCGCGGCCAGCGTCATGCCGATCGCGTTGTAGCCGACGGCCCAGGCGAGGTTCGCTCGCGCGTTCGCGCGCGCCCAGCGGGCCATGCGGAACAGCCAGGGCAGCCGCGAGAGGCCCGGCTCGAGCAGGTTGACGGACGCGCGCTCGAGGCTCTGCCCGACGCAGTTCGCCACCGAGACGCCGACCCCCGCGGCCGCGAGCGCCGCACCGTCGTTCCAGCCGTCTCCGACGAAGGCGGTCTTCGCCCCCGCCGCGACCACGCGGTCCCGCTTCTCGGTCGGCGACAGCTTCGCGTGCACGTCCACGGAGAGCTCGCGGGCGAGCGCACGCGCGGGTCCCTCCCCGTCTCCGGTCAGGACGCTCGCCGTGATCCCCGCGCGACCCAGGTCCGCCAGGACGCGCGCCGCCTCGGGGCGGACCACCGACGTGAACGAGAACACCGCCACCAGCGTCTCCGCGCGCTGCAGCACGACGCGCGTTCGAGCATCGTCCTCCGCGTCCTCGTGGCGCAGCAGGCTCCAGGAGACGCCCGCGATCTCACCCGTGACTCCGCGCCCGGGCAGCACGCGGAACCCCTGGACCGCGGGCAGCGGCCCATCGTCCTTCGCCCCCTCGCTCCAGGCGCGCTCGACGGCGCGTGCGATGCCGTGTTCACTGGAAGCCTCGAGCGCAGCCGCCGTCCGGAGGACGCCGCGCCTGTCCGCGGTCGGATCGTCGAGCTCGATCGCGTCGAGCGCGAGCTCGCCGGTCGTCAGCGTCCCGGTCTTGTCGAAGAAGACCTGCCGCACTCCCGCGAGGTCCTCGAACACGTCCGAGCCCCGCACGAGGATGCCGCGCTTCCAGGCCTCGCCCATCGCCACCCAGAAGGCGAGCGGCGTCGCGATCCCGAGCGCGCAGGGGCACGAGATCAGGATCACGCTGAGTCCGTCCAGGAGCGCCTCCTCCGCGCCGACCGAGGACCAGCGGGAGGCGACCGTCCAGGTGGCGAGCACGAGCGCCGTGGGCATGAGCAGCGCAGCGACTCGGTCGGCGACGCGCAGCGAGGCTCCGCGATTGCCGAGCGACTCCTCGAGCAGCTGCGCGGACCGTACGCACAGGCGTTCGTCCCCCGTCCGCGTGACGCGCAGCAAGAGCGCGCTGTCGGTGGCGAGAGAGCCGGCCAGCACCTCGTCGCCGGGACGCGCAGGCCGGGGCGTCGCTTCTCCGGTCAGCATCGAGCCGTCCACGAGCGCCTCTCCCTCGACCACGACGCCGTCGGCGCCGACCACCTCCCCCGGTCGGACGCGCAGGAGGTCCCCCACCTCCACGTGCGCCGCGTCGACGACGGACTCGACGCCGCGGTCGAGCACGGTCACCTCGCGCACGCGCGCCGCGAGCAGCCCGCTCAGACGCTCCCTCGCGCGCGTCTTGGCACTGGAGTCGAGCCAGCGCCCGAGCGTCACCAGGACGAGCACCATCGTGGCCGTCTCGTAGTAGACGTCTCCGCGGTCCGTGGCCGTGTTCCACAGGGACACGCCCATCGCCGCCGTGACACCGAGGAGGATGAGGCTCTCCGTCGCGAACCAGCGACGGAGCTCGACGACCGCCCGCAGGAGAGGCATCCCCAGCAGAAGGAAGATCGGTACGGCCAAGAGACCGGCGCCCAGGCGGCCGAGCCCGCGCATCGCCTCGGCCCCCTCGCTGGCCGCACCGGCGCTCTCGGCCCAGGCCTCGCCGTAGAGCGACAGGCTGAAGACCATCACCCCCATCGAGAGGAAGGCCGAGAGGACCAGGCGCGCGAGCAGGCGGTCGGAGCTCCCGGAGCCCTCGGCAGCCTCGTCGTCCGCGCCGGACAGGTGCTCCGCGACCCAGCAGCCCGAGCAGCAGAACGCGTCCTGCGGCCTCCGGGGCTTCTTGCGAAGCGGGAGGCCGCAGTGGAGACAGCTCGCGCCGTCTACTTGGGAGCCTCCTCCGTCTGCCCCGGTCCCTGCACGAGGAAGTCGGGGAGCTGGTACTCCAGCGCGTACCACGTGAAGAACGTGAGGAAGGAGAGGTAGAAGAGCAGCAGGATCCACGGGACCCCGCCCTTGCCGTAGCCCGGCTGGAACGCTTCGGCGTCGCTCGCTTCGGTGGGTCGCGTCATTGGGCTTGCTCCTCCAGCAGGGCCAGGTCGTGGCGTTCCCGTTCGCGGAAGGTCTCGAGCATGTCGTGCTTCGGCCGCTCGATGTCGCGGAACTGCCCGGACATGTAGGCCCAGGCCAAGAGGCACAGGAAACCCATCGCCACGAACCCGTAGGTGATCACGGGGTCGAAGGCGAAGCCCGCGAGCTCGTCCTTCTTGATCGTCGACAGGAAGGCGAACAGCTTCAGGAAGAACAGACCGCCGGCGGTCAGGACGAACAGGACGAAGAAGACGTGGATCGTGGTGAACGGACGGTCCTTCTTCACTGGGCTCCCTCCCGCTCGCTGCCGAGCCACTGGACGTAGGTGACGAGGGCGAACCCCTCGCGCTTGGGGGTTCCGTCCTCTTCGAAGTAGTAGCCGTAGCGCGGCATCACGGAGTTGGTGACGACGTTCTTCGGGTTCATGAAGTGCGCGATGTGCCAGTCGTTCGTGCGCTTGCCGTACTCGCGCGAGAGGTCCGGTCCGACGCGTCGCGTCCCCCACAGGTGGGGTTGGTTCAGCGCGTTCTGGTACTCCTGGGCCGTCGAGGGCGGGCCGAAGCGCTGCTCCTCGTTCGAGACCTCACGGACGTACTGGCTGTGGCAGTGCCAGCAGGCCTGACCGGCGTAGAGGTCGCGACCGAGCTGCAGCGCGTCGGCGTAGGCCTCCGAGGTCGGCTCCGCGGTTCCGAAGGCGCCCTCGAAGGCCTCCGGGAACGTGACGGCGAGCTCCTCGAAGGAGGTGCTCGGTGTGGCCGCGAGCGTCTCGAGGTCCTTGTAGTCCATCCCGTGGTAGCTCCCGAGGGACATCCACGGGAACACCATGCTCAGGAGGAAGGCGATCGCGAAGCAGCCGAGGCCGGCGACGAAGACGAAGGTGTAGAAACGTTCCATCGGGTTCTCCTCAGTCGGCCGTGGCCGCGACCAGGTAGTCCTCTTCCACGTACTCGCGCTCGGACCGCGCCGTCTGCCACATGTTGCAGAGCAGGCAGAGCAGGCCAGCGACGAACATGCCTCCGGAGAAGGTCCGGACCCACCAGAACGGCACCGACATGTCGATGATGTCGGTCCAGGGGTTCAGGTCCTTCTGCATGAAGCCGTGCACCAGACCAGCGATCATCAGGTCGGTGAACATGATCGCGAT